>NZ_JAVVES010000070.1:0-12356 GCF_032250955.1 Sulfuriflexus sp.
CCAATTTCCAGAAAACTATCTCTATTGCTCCAAATTCGCTATATTTTTACCCACTAATTTTTCCGAAGAGCCAAATTGTAAAATCCAGCGCGGCCATACTGGCCATTCTGAAAATGGCGAATTTTCAGAACATGTTTGATATCGAGTTGTCTTAACTAATAAGCTCAATAAAAACACCCACTATCGAATACCTGGCGGAAGCAGGATGTGCCAGAACAGGCCCCGGCCTTGTTTATCGACGATCCGTCGGCCGGAAATAGCAGGCATGAATACTTAATGAGATGTTAATTTAAAGTGAACCCCGAAAACAGAGATGACGTGCGCTATGCAGGGATATCCCTGAGCGTGCTGTACTGTCCGGTGTCCCGCAAAAACTTTGTGGGACTGGCACAATCATACTTGCATGCAACCAGCCATGATATAAGTTTGGGGGGGATGTCATTTGATGTCACCGAGCCGGTTCAGGAGGGCTCAGCACTCATCGTTTCGGTACCGAACGATAATGGTTCCGATGATGAAATCCGCGCAGTAGTGCGTTGGTGCAGGCCATTGAGCGAAGGGCAATACCGGATAGGGGTTGTATTTGACGTGGCCTCCGGGGTCAGGAAGCCCTCCTCACGGAGAAACGTTAATTCCATTCTGCACGGCCCCGGCATACCGATGGAGGCAAGGTTGTTTTGCCCGGTATGTTTAACGGTTACCAAGTTCAGTTATATCGGTATGCAAACGTACCGTGGTCGGGAGGAAGAACTGCCGCTTTATAATTGCAAGGTATGCAATACGACGCGAAGTATTGTCGGCCTGCTTGACTTTAACCGGGACTTACCTGCAAGAAACGACGATTAGACTGCCTGTTGTTGATTAATTTCAACAGCGCATCCCTGTTTTTCACCGTATCGATCCCGGCCCGTGCGTAACAGGCGATGGAAAGATTCTCCATTACTGACGTGGCCGGGGGCGAGTATTGCCGGTTCCAGTATTCATTCCACTTTTTGATGCTCAGATTAGCCGGCCAGTTTTCAGCCCTGGCGATCAGGTGCAGGGCCTGTCGCAATTGCCGGTCGGTAGTCGCCGCGCGGATATACTCAATGGCCTCTCGCATATGCCTGCGCCGCCTGTGCCAGCGTAACCAGTAATGCCGACCTGTCCTGGTGAACAAAACAGCCGTGAGCAATAAGCCTGCCCCCAGTAGTAGCTGCCAGTAAAGGGCAATGCTCCATTTCTGTGGCGGCTGATATTCAGCAACCACGACCCGACCGGCAACCGGATCGAAATACTGCACGCGTAATTCGGGCAGCCTTAGCGGGCCTGTTCGCAACGGCTGAAAGGGTACGTTATGCACGACTTCACCATGGCTGCCGCGGCGACTGATTTCTTCTGATCGTTTTGAACGTGCGGTCAGAAAACGGCTCGTATCGGTAGAGCCAATCTGTCTGAGAACCGGTGGCAGGAAATGCGACAGGAGCGCCGGGCTGTGCAAGCGAAGAGTCCAGTCATAGGTCTCTCCGGTCGTCAGGGGATGACTGGCATCGATCGCCGACTCGATGAATACCTGCCCGACCGGCATGAGCGGCGGGATATAGCGAGGCAGCGATTTTACGTTTAATTGAATATCCGGCAGATAGAAACGTCGTTCTATCGTGCCTTGCAGGTGATAAAGCACAGGTGGTAGGGAAAGGGTCTGCGGGCCGGATTGTAACGGGAAGATGACCCAGCCGCTGCCGAGCCGGGTTGTGCCGGCGCGGGTTTCTTTTGTCGCCGGTATGGTTCTGATCTCGTAATCGGGGTCCTGCTCGTCGGCTATTTCCAGGCGGGCAAACTTGTCCGGCGTACTGACGTTAACAGTGACCAGCAATTGCTCTCTTTGCCAGGGCCGGGCATTGGAAAGATGGTAGTCAAGATTGATGGCGCCGGTCGGGCCCCCGGCCGGTAATACCTTCACGTCATGAGGGCTGGATATCGCATCTGAGAAGTTTAAGGCGGGTACTTGCAGTTCGCCTGTGCGGCGGGGAAACAGTTTCATCAGCAGGCGCTGTTCAGAGTTGGCTGGCGTATCTCCGGTCGTACCCGAGTATTCCTCGATCACCACACCGAAATTTTCTCTTAATGGCGACAGATCGATACTGGACAGGTTCTGCTGCATCCCGCCGGCAACAAGTTTTGCCTCGAAGGCATAGCCGAGTTGCTGTTCCACCTGCTTAATGAACAGGTCCATGCGCGGACTGGCTGCAACAGCCAGTGAAAGCTGCAGCAGGGCGAGCAGGGCAAGCAAGCGCCTTACCATGGGGCAACACCCCTGATTTTATTTGGCTTGTCCAGCGGTGCCGGGAAACCCTCTTCGACCTCAAGTATCCGGTTCCAGAAGTGTTCCTGGTCATCGTGGATGACATCCAGTTGCTGACTGGAAACCGCCGGGCCACTTATCTCAGCATGAGCAGTGGCAGCGAGACTGGCCGGGGGAGCTTCGCTGGCCAGCCAGGCATGCTCGATCCCCTTGAGTATGAGTGCTTCGGCCAGTGGGCCGCTTAAGTCAATTTCATATTGGCGGTCGAGTTCAAGCTCATCGTTGCTTTCATCAATGGAAACGGAGGTGTCATCGGTATCCATATTGGCCTCGGCGCGGGCCTCCTGTGCGCCCCGGTCGGGGCGTAACAGTTTCCGCAGCCGTGCCAGGCGCTGCTGCACGGTCGCGTGCAGTTTCTGACTGAATGCGATGTTGCGCTGCGCGGCAGGATATCCCGGTTGATACACCATGGCATCGCGGTAAGCGGCGATGGCAGCCGGGTAGTCACCGCTCTGAAAGTAACTGTTACCCAGGTTATAAAGCGCTGTAGCGCGTTGCCGGTCATCCCGTGCCGCAAGGAAGGCTTGTTTGAAGGCCGCGATAGCCCGCGCGTAATCCTTGAGGCGATAGGCACTGGCGCCCTCACCAAACCTGCCGGGGTAGCCTTCAAGGCCCTCGTATTGTTCAAGCGCGACCGGGTAGTCGTTCTCGATAAAGGCCCGGTATGCGACAGTGCTGTCACCGGCCTGTGCATCAGGTGCCGGCAGCAGAGCGAGACCGATAAGCAGGGTGGCGAGTTTAGTGGCGGACGTCGAGTCCGGACCGCGGCCCGACGGCTTGAAGCTCATGGTAGAGAGGAGCAGCAAGAGGATTCCCGGCAACAGGGCATAGGCATAAAGTTCATGCCAGATAACATTGTCATTGTTACTCACCGGCACAGCCTGGCTGATTGCCTGGATACCATTTTTATAGAGGATGTCCCAGTCACGGTTGTCTTGCGTCGCACGGCTATAGCGACCGTGGTTGAGGCGGGCCAACTCGCTTAGCGCGTCCTCTTGCAGGCGACTCACGCGCACGCGGTTGTCATCGCGTAACCAGTCACCCTTATAGCCGGGTATGGCATCACCCTCGACACTGCCAAGACCGAGCACAAAGACCGGCGTCTCCAGTTCGGGCGGGCCTGGCAGGTCTTCGCCATCGGTGAGAAGCAGGATAGCCTGGTTGCGTTGCTCGCCGCCTGCCTGTTTGCGCAGGAGTTGCTCGGCCAGCTGCAGGGCCGCCGTGGTCCGGCTGCCGTCGGTGGGCGGGCGCAGGTTATCGAGGTTAGCCAGGTAATGTCGCATGACGTTCTTGTCGTAGGTCAGCGGCATATACTGGTGGGGACGCCCGGCATAGACGACCATGCCAAGCCGGTCCTGTTGTAATTGCGGGAGCAGCGCCTGCAATGCCCGGCTACCGCGACCCAGGCGGTTAGGGCTGGCGTCCTGAACATGCATGGAACGCGATATATCAATGACCGCCATGATATCAATGCCATGCCCGGCGGTGTTGTCCGGAAGTTCTTCGATAATCCGCGGACCGGCGGCGGCAACAGCGAAGCAGAGCCATGCGGCAAAGTAAGCGGTGTGCCGGTTCAGCAGGCGCTGCTGCCAGCTGCTGCGGCGATAACCGACAACCCAGGGGTGCAGGCGGCTATCTGCATAGCGGTCAAGTTGTCTCCGCGCGCGCGCCCACCTGAGCAACCAGATAATGCCCGGCTGCAGCGCGATGAGCAGCCATAACGGCTCGTTCCAGTAAAGAGATGCCAGGCTCATTACCGCTTACCCCGTCGGTAGCGACCGCTAGCCAGGTTGAGAGCCTGCATTATCGTGAGCAGCAAAATCGCGGCCAGCAGTGGCCAGCGGAACAGGGGTTCCCGGTAAAACTGGGGCGCCGCCTGAACCGTGTTTTTTTCCAGTTGCTCTATATCCCGCACAGCCGCCTGTAACGAGGCATGGTCACCGGCCTGGTAGGTTTTGGCGCCGGTTTGTCCGGCCAGTTTTTGCATCAACGGCAGGTTGGCAGGGTGGTAAATCAAGCCGGTAATGCGTGCTTCCTCGGCGGTATAACTGCCTGCGCCAACGGCAATGGTGTACAGGGGCAAGCCTTCTTCCGCGGCCAGGGCCGCCGCGCGGGTAGCCGGAATCGTTCCGGTTGGCAGGGCCGCGTCGCTGACGAGTATGAGGACCTGGCGCCGGGCCTTCGTTTGCCGTGCCTGCTTGACGGCGAGGGCAATGGCATCGCCGATGGCGTTCGTCCGGCCGGCAATGCCGGTGCGTAGTTTTGGCAGCAGGTTGTGCAACAGCGATGCATCATTGGTGAGGGGACTGAGCACATGCGCCGTATCGGCAAAGGCAATAATCCCGACCCGATCCCCTTTCAATTCGGTAATAAAACTGTCCAGCATGGCGCGGATGACACGCATGCGCGCAATGCGTTTCCCCTCCACCTGGTAATCGCGCAGGGTCATGCTGACGGAGGTATCGACGATGAAAATGATATCGCGTTCCCGCGGCGGATCGGGGCGTTTTTCACCGCTGCGCTCGGGGCCACTAAGGGCGAGACATAAAGCGGCGATCACCAGCCAGAAAGCGAAATTGTACAGACCGCTCTGGTGACTGGAGCGTGTCGCCAGGCTTGCCAGCAATGTTGGCAGGGGATGATGGACATGGCGGTTTTCTGTAGAGGGGCTTTGTTCGATACCGTGATGTTCAACGTTGCCCGCATAGCGGCAGATGGCCCGGCGCAAGAGAAAGAGTGCCGGGAGTAACCATAGCCACCACGGCTGCTGCAGGCTGATGTGCGCAAACATATCTACCACTTGCGAATCCAGAAACGTGTTTCAATTGCCAGCCGGTTAAATGCCGGGGCGTTGAGGTTAACCGCCGAGTAACGGGCGCTATCAAGGTCATTAATGAACGCCTGCCAGCGAGACTGGTAAGGTTGCAGGTGCGTCGGCAGGGGCACGTTGTCGGCAAGCTGATGACTGCGCAGGCGTGTCCGTAAAATCGCCGCCAGATTGAAAACCGCCTTGCGTGTGTCGATGCGGCCATGGTCATATTGCTGTCGCAGCCGGGTCAGCTGTCGTTGGCAGCGTTGACGCGGTCTGCTCCACCAGCGGTAACCGATGGCGATCAGTGTGCCGGTGAGCAGGCCGGCAAGCGCGAGGCCGGTATAACCACCCAGGCCGCTGTCCGCAGGGGCAAGCGGCAGGACGATATCCAGGATACCTTCGAGGGCATTAGTTTCCTGCGGCATGTCGGCGGTTTTCTCTATGGAATGGGTATATAACGTTCAATTGTGGTTTCATTACTGTGTATATCGACGCAGCCGATGCCGCTGGCGGCAAAGATTTTATCCTGTTCATCGCGTTGTTGTTTCGCCATTTCCCGGTAGACCTGCCGGTTTTGCGGGTTGCTGGTATCAATGCGGTACAAACCATTGCCGGCAGCAATGAAATCGAGCTCGCCGGCGCTGGGCAGGTCAACTTCCGCCTCATCGATAATCCGGATGGCTTGCACCCGGTGCTCGTTGGCAAGTTGCAACAGTGCCGGCTGGCTTTCACGATCAATATCGATGAAGTCGCCGATTAGATAGACAATAGACCCCTGCACGAGCAGATTGTGCAACAGGCGGATGAGGTGCGGGGTGTTTTGTCCTGTGACGGCAGGCGCCAGCGGCGGGCAGGGTGCGCAGGCGGCATTGATAAAGGCGAAGGCACCGGCGTGCGCAGGCGACTCGGGGATCCACTGCAGGTGCTCTTCTTCCAGCAATACCCCGCCAACCGGGGTGTTATGTTTTTGCGCACCGAAGGCCAGCAGGCTGGCAACCCGTGCGGCCTGCGTCACCTTCAAGCGTTGCCGGGTGCCGAAACGCATGGCACTGCGCCGGTCCATGAGAATAAAGATGGAGGGCTGGCGTTCTTCCCGAAACACCTTCATGTAGAACTCGCCACTGCGTGCCGACAGCCGCCAGTTCATGAAACGAAAATCATCACCACTCTGATAGGGACGGCTTTCCTCGTAGTCCATGCCAAAGCCACGATACACCGAACGCGCATCACCATATTGGCGGTGCGCGACCTCGTAGTGATGTGCCGCTCTTTTATCGAGCGTCTCGGCGCGATAACTCAGATCGAGGATTTCCTCACGCGACAGGAGGGGCGCGTTCATATCCAGCTGTTGGCCAACAGGGAAGGCGCGGCGACAGCGCTTGCCGATATGACGAATAAAATCGATGGCAGCGGACATCTCAGGGCACGGGTACGTTTTCGAGCAGGGTCTGGATGATGGTGTCGCGGTCAACCTCCGCCGCGCGTGCGGCATAGCCGGGGATGATACGGTGGCGGAGGACATCGGGCGCGATATCGATAATGTCGTCCGGGGTGACGTGGTCGCGGCCACGCAAATAGGCCATCGCACTGGAGGCCCGCAGCAGGGCAATTGAGGCCCGTGGCGAGGCACCGGCCATTAAATAGTCTTTCCACATGGGCTGCCACTTTTCCAGGTCACGGGTGGCCCCCACCAGGGTCACTATATAGCGTTCGAGCATAGTCTCGACATGGATCTCGGCGACTTCCCGGCGTGCCTTGAGCACGGTATCCGGTTGCAGTGGCGACTTGAGCGCGGGCTTGTCTTCACCATAATGCCGGGCGCGGTCACGTTGCAGGATCAGCAATTCGTCATCGGCGGTGGGGTAATCCAGATTCACCTGTAACAGAAAACGGTCCAGTTGCGCCTCGGGTAGCGGGTAGGTGCCGCTCTGTTCGAGCGGGTTCTGGGTCGCCATGACGATAAACAGGTCCGGCAGCGGACGGGTGACACCACCAACCGTGACCTGGTGTTCCTGCATGGCCTCGAGCAGGGCCGATTGCACCTTGGGCGGCGCACGGTTGATCTCGTCGGCCAGCACAATCTCGTGGAACACCGGCCCTTCAACGAAACGAAACGTGCTTTCGTTCGGGTCAAAAATATCGGTGCCGGTCAGGTCGCCGGGCATCAGGTCGGGGGTAAACTGAATGCGCTGGAAGCTGGCATGGACGCCACTGGCGAGGGTATTCACGGCCGTGGTCTTGGCCAGGCCGGGCGGACCCTCGAGGAGGATGTGCCCCCCGGTCAACAGGCCAACTATCAGGCGATCCAGCAGGGCCGTCTGGCCAACGATGACTTGTTCAAGGTGCTGGCGCAGGCTGAGAAATTCGGTTTGGGTTGTCATAGGTATTTCACTGCTGTCCCGTTAATTCCCTCTCCCTTCGGGAGAGGGTTAGGGTGAGGGGATTTAGATTCGATAACACCTTGTTTTATTTACCCCCTCATCCTGGCCTTCTGATGGAACAACTAGCCATTCGCCTAAGCTGTCCAACTACGACAGCAAAGGCGCTGGTTATCCCTGTGGGAGAAGGGATAACGCCGATTAGAGGGTGATGAAATTTCATGTGTTCATGCGCATCAATCAACCTGGTTACCTTATTTTCTCGAAGCTTACTGCTTGTCAGGCTTATGTTAACGGGATAGCAGTGTAGGTATTTATACTTTTATCAAGGGGTGTAACTGATTCGGTCATCACCGTAAGGGCATGGCCAATTCGGGTTCATTAAAGCCATGCTATTTCATCGACAAATATTTCGCGCCTATTCTATAGTAAACTCGATACCTGGTGGGATGCCGAACCTGCCGTTTAAAAATCTTAACGATATCAATGAATAATATTAGGTGCGGAGAGGCGAGGGGATTTTGATCCGATAACACCATGTTTTATTTACTCCCTCATCCGGGCCTTTTGATAGAACAACCAGCCATTCGCTTAAGTTGTCCAACTACTACCGCAAAGGCGTTGGTTATACCGGAGGGAGAAGGGATAACGCCATACGGTCTCTTTCATTCCTCGCGGGCCCAAACGGGTGTGGATTGTTAAAACCGGCCCTCGGCGCTGAAAGTCAGCATTTTACCCGGCGCACTGGTAGAATGAGCGCCGATTTTGCTTTTCGGATCTGGAGATTATGACCGTTCGTACCCGTTTTGCCCCAAGCCCCACCGGCTATCTACACGTGGGCGGTGCCCGCACCGCGTTATTTTCCTGGCTGTATGCCCGCAAGCATGGCGGCCAGTTTGTGCTGCGCATCGAGGATACCGACCTGCAGCGTTCGACCGCCGAGTCGGTGAATGCCATTCTCGAGGGCATGACCTGGCTGGGGCTGGAATACGACGAGGGGCCGTTTTACCAGACCGACCGTTTTGACCGCTACAAGGAGGTCATCCAGCAGTTGCAGGATAACGGGTATGCTTACCGTTGTTATTGCAGCAGGGAACGTCTCGATACACTGCGCGAGGAACAGATGGCCAGCAAGGTCAAGCCGCGTTACGACGGTCATTGCCTGGCACATGCGCCGGCCGATCCGGATGCGCCGCACGTCATTCGTTTCAAGAATCCGCAAGAGGGCAGTGTTTTCATCAAGGACCTGATCCGCGGCGATGTCGAGGTCAGCAACAGTGAACTCGATGATCTGATCATCGCCCGCACCGATGGCAGTCCGACCTATAACCTGACCGTGGTCGTCGATGACATGGACATGCGGATCACGCATGTCATTCGCGGTGATGATCACCTCAACAATGCCCCACGGCAGATCAATATCCTCAAGGCACTCGGTGCCGAGACCCCGATCTATGCGCATGTGCCGATGATCCTCGGTGACGACGGTGCACGCATGTCAAAGCGGCATGGTGCGGTGAGTGTCATGCAGTATCGGGAAAACGGCATTTTGCCGGAGGCCTTGTTGAATTACCTGGTGCGTCTGGGCTGGTCACATGGCGATGAGGAAATCTTTTCCGTCGATCGGATGATCGAGTTGTTCGATATTGAAGACGTTAACAAGTCGGCCTCGGCCTTTGATAACAACAAGCTCGAATGGCTGAACCAGCATTATATAAAGCATGATGACCCGGCGCGTATCGCGCACCTGTTAAGCCCGCTCATGGGGAAGCTGGATATCGATCCGACCGAAGGCCCCGCCCTGGTTGAAGTCGTAAAGGCGCAGCAGGAACGCGCCACCACGCTGGTGGAAATGGCGGAGACCAGCGCCTTCTTCTACAGGGACTTTGACGACTATGATGAAAAGTCGGCGAAGAAGAACCTCAAGGTGGCGGCACGCGGGCCTTTACTCAAACTGCGCGAGCGTTTCACTGCCATGGATGACTGGCAGGCCGAGGCCCTGCACCAGGTCGTGCAAGACGTTGCCGCGGAACTGGAGCTGAATATGGGTAAGGTGGCCATGCCGTTACGGGTCGCCGTGGTCGGACGCGCCGCCTCGCCGAGTATCGATATCACCTTAGAGTTAGTTGGCAAAGGCGCCACCTTGCGCCGCATCGACAAGGCCCTGGCCTATATTGAAGCGCGGGTCGCGGCGGAATAAAAAGACGATAATGAATACAGAAGAAAAAAAGCCGAGCAACTTTATTCGACACATCATTGATGCCGACCTGGCCGCGAACAAGAACGACGGCCGGGTAGCAACGCGTTTTCCGCCGGAGCCGAATGGTTACCTGCACATTGGTCATGCCAAGTCGATCTGCCTGAACTTTGGCATTGCCGAGGATTACCAGGGCACGTGCAACCTGCGCTTCGATGATACCAACCCGCACAAAGAGAATGTTGAGTTTGTCGAGTCGATCCAGGAAGACGTGCACTGGCTGGGTTATGACTGGGGTGAACGTCGTTACTTCGCCTCGGACTATTTTGAACAACTGCACGATTATGCGGTTGAACTGATCACGGCTGGCAAGGCCTATATCTGTGACCTCGATGCCGAACAGGTGCGCGAGTACCGCGGCACACTCACCGAGCCGGGAAAAGCCAGTCCCGGCCGCAGCCGCAGTGTCGAGGAGAATCTTGATCTGTTTGCGCGTATGCGGGCCGGCGAGTTTGAAGATGGCGCCTACGTCCTGCGCGCGAAGATAGATATGGCCTCGCCGAACATGAATCTGCGCGACCCGACCCTGTACCGCATTCGTCACGGCGTCGTGCATCATCAAACCGGCGAAGAGTGGTGCATCTACCCGATGTATGACTTCACGCATCCGATCTCCGATGCACTCGAGGGCATTACGCACTCCCTGTGCACGCTGGAGTTTGAAGACCATCGGCCATTATACGACTGGATTCTGGACAACATCTCGATTGATTGTCACCCGCAACAGATCGAGTTCTCGCGCCTGAACCTGCAATACACGGTTATGAGCAAGCGTAAGCTGACCATGCTCGTCGATGAGGGCCTGGTCGAGGGCTGGAGTGACCCGCGCATGCCGACCATTGCCGGCCTGCGCCGTCGCGGCTTCACGCCGCTTTCTATTCGCACTTTCTGTGATCGAATCGGCGTGACCAAGTCAGACAACACGGTCGAGATGGGAATGCTGGAAAGCAGCATCCGTGATGATCTGAACAATACGGCCGCCCGGCGCATGGCGGTCCTGCACCCACTGAAGGTGGTCATAGAGAATTATCCGGAAGGTACGGTCGAGGAAATCGAGGCCGCCAACCACCCGCAGGATGAAACCTTCGGCACACGCCTGATCCCCTTCAGCCGCGAGGTCTATATCGACCGTGACGACTTCATGGAAGTCGCCCCGAACAAGAAATTCAAACGCCTGGTCGCCGGTGGCGAGGTGCGTTTACGTAATGCCTACGTGATTCGCTGTGACGAGGTCATCAAGGATGCCGCGGGCGAACCGATCGAACTGCGCTGCAGTTACGATGCCGCGACCCTGGGGGCCAACCCGGAGGGCCGCAAGGTCAAGGGTGTGATCCACTGGGTCTCCGCCGGGCATGCCATTGAGGCCGAAATCCGGCTTTATGATCGCCTCTTCAGCGAGCCCAACCCGGATGCCAGTAAGGAAGGGGATTTTCGTGACCATCTCAACCCGGAGTCACTGCTCACCCTGACAGACTGCAGGCTGGAGCGGGCGCTTGGCGAGGCCGAGGTCGGTGAACGCTTCCAGTTCGAGCGGGAGGGCTATTTTTGTAAAGACGGGGCGAAGACCGGCGATGGCCAGCCGGTTTTCAATCGCACCGTGACCCTGCGCGATACCTGGGCGAAAATCGAACAGGAAACGAAGAAATAACAGCCCGGGAACTACCCGGAGACTCAGCAGAAATGCAGTTCAAACTCCTGTTTTATTTAATTTAACGGATAAAACAGGGCGGAGATTGACAAGCCTCCGATACTACATTAAAGTGCGCGCTCTGTTTTCGGGGCTATAGCTCAGCTGGGAGAGCGCTTGCATGGCATGCAAGAGGTCGGCGGTTCGATCCCGCCTAGCTCCACCATGACAGATTTCGCTGTAAAGCGAGACGACAGTTCTACCTGTCCCCTTCGTCTAGAGGCCTAGGACACCGGGTTTTCATCCCGGCAACAGGGGTTCGAAACCCCTAGGGGACGCCATACATAGCCTGTAAGGACTTTCCTTACAGGCTATTTTTTTGTCTCATGACGACCTATTACACTAAAAAATCATATATAATAGTATGTTACGCTTATCTTAGTAAATAATATTATCTGTGTTATTTTGTGATTAGGGACTTTACGTATTACGTATATAGATAATATTTAACATTTTGCAACTAAATTTTAGTTGCAAAATGTTACCGAAAAGGTACTATTATAATGTCTAGGAGTCTGTCGGATTTAACGGTTTGCACAACGGTCGTCCGCACGGATTCGAGATCTGAACCGATTTTCGGATCGGCCAAAACAGGATATGCACCAAGATACGTATGTTTTTCCAGGGCGTACCTTTCCTGACTCACTCTATCAGCCTGACAGAGCATACATTCGCTTCATATTCCACGCCATACACACCAGATTCCACTCACCTTGCGCCGCGTCTAGCCCGCGCAGGTGAAATCGCCTAAAGCCCATCACCTCCTTGACGATGCCGAACACGGTTTCCACCGTGGATTTGCGTTTGGCATACAACGCACGGCCCTCGGGGGTTCGTAACCGGTGCTGCATGGCAGTGACCGCATCGGCATTTTCCGG
>NZ_JAVVES010000071.1:0-12194 GCF_032250955.1 Sulfuriflexus sp.
CTAATATCTGCGCGTATAATTCTTTGTCTCTCATGGCTTCTACGGTAACCTACCCACTTGATTTGGTGAAGAGCCAATCTTTTTAAAGAAATCGATATCCGCCATGATCACGCACATCGTCTGCCGGTCGGAGAACCGATCCAGATACTGCTGCAACACCCCCTCGGCGTGTTCCCGCGAGACCAGGCCGGTCAGGTCATCGGTGATCACCTTCTTGCGCAGATCCGCGCCTTCACTGCGCAGTTCATCCAGCGACGCTTCCAGATCATGCAGGTGTGAAGCATGGTAGGTTTCTATCGCCAGGGTCATGTCGAGCGCAACGGTCTTGTGAATAAAGGCACACAGACGGCGGCCATTGACACCCGCCTCCTCGAAGCCGTCCGGAATCGCATCGAGCATGAGCTGCTGTAACTGGCGGTAGGCGCACTGGTACAGCCCCAGGTTCAGGCCAACCCGCTTGTGGGCCTCGCCCACCAGCAAACGGTGGTTGAAATAGGCCTCCGTATCAAATGCGACGCCAAAGCTGCGCAGGTAATCAGCCTGGGTGACTTTAAGCGCCGGCAGATCACTTTCGCTGATGATGCGCCTGAATTCCGGGAACCTGAGCAGGTAGGCGTAAAACTCGTCGATAATCGACTCGACCTGCGGCTCGAGAATATGTCGATGTAAAACACGGGCAGTATCGTGATCGGCCGCACCCAATTCAAGCATATCGAGCAGAGTCTGACGGCGTGCGTCATCGAAGGCGAAAGCCTTGCAGTAATCGGTCTTCATAAGCCAAAAGGTCGTGATATAGTATTTAATAAGGTTGGTCTAGAGTATATCGTTTATACGTAGAATTCCTTAAATTTTATTATTAAATACAACAAGATGAACAAGGTTATGTCCGGCGATACACTGATTCAGGTTCAGCAACTGCACCGCTATTACGGCCCGCTCCACGCCGTGCAGGGCGTCGACTTCAGCCTTAACCGTGGTGAAGTACTCGGGTTCCTTGGCCCAAATGGCGCGGGCAAGACCACCACGATGCAAATGCTCAGCGGCAACCTGGCCCCCAGTGCCGGGCGGGTGTTGATCCACGGCCATGACATTCTTGACGAGCCCCGGGCCGCCAAGGCCGCACTCGGTTACCTGCCTGAGCAGCCGCCACTGTATCGCGAACTGACCGTGCTCGAGTACCTGCACTATTGCGCCCGCCTCAACCGTATCCCGAAGCCACAGATCGCCGCCGCCGTCGACCGGGCACAGGAACGTTGTGGTCTCGGTCAGGTCGGCAAACGCCTGATCGGCAACCTGTCCAAGGGCTACCAGCAACGCGTCGGCATTGCCCAGGCCATTATCCACACCCCGGAAGTCGTCATCCTCGATGAACCGACCGTCGGTCTCGACCCCATCCAGATCCGCGAAATCCGCGCCCTGATCCGGGAACTCGGCCAGGAACACAGCGTGATCCTCTCCACCCATATCCTGCCCGAGGTACAAACAACCTGTGACCGCGTGCTGATCATCAATCGCGGCCGGATCGCCCTGCAGGACGACCTCGCCGGCCTTGATGCCCGCCTGCAACAGGGTGGCTTCCGCGTCGGCCTGCAACAGCCGCCGACCGTGGAGACCTTGCTGGCCATGCCGGGCATTGAACGCATTGAGCGCCTTGATACGCAGCACTTCCTGCTGTTCTGTGATACCGGCTTCGAGCCGGCGGCCTTTGCCCGTGAGGCGGTGGAACAAGACTGGGGGCTGAATGAACTCAGCCCGCAAATGCGCACACTGGAGCAGGTCTTTATCGACATTACCTGCCGTGAGGAAACCGACAAGGAGGCCGCCGCATGATGATCCTGCATATTGCCATGCGTGAACTGCGCAGCCTGTTTTTGTCACCCCTCGCCTGGGCCATCCTCGCCGTGCTGCAATTCATCATGGCCTGGCTGTTTCTCGTCCAGATCGAGGCCTTTCTGCAGATCCAGCCACGCCTCGCCGCCATAGAGGGCGCGCCAGGGCTGACCAGTATCGTTGCCGTGCCGCTACTCGATACGGCGGCGTTTTTATTGCTGCTGGTGACCCCGCTCCTCAGCATGCGCCTTATCAGTGAAGAGCGTCGCAGCCAGACCATCAGCCTGCTGTTTTCGGCGCCGCTCTCCATGACCGAGATCGTGCTCGGCAAGTATCTCGGTCTGCTTGGCTTCCTTGCCGTCATGCTGGGTATGTTCCTGCTCATGCCCCTGTCGCTGCTGGCCGGCGGCAGTCTCGACTTCGGCCTGCTCGGCGCCGCCGCACTCGGGCTCTTTCTGCTGATTGCCAGCTTTGCCGCCATCGGCCTGTTCATGTCATGCCTGACCTCGCAACCGCTGATCGCCGCCGTGAGCAGCTTTGGCCTGTTGTTGTTATTGTGGATCATTGACTGGGCCGGCAAGGCCGGACAGAGCGAACAGGCCAGTGGCCTGTTCAGCTATCTCTCGATCCGGGAACACTTTGAATCCTTTACCCGTGGCGCCATCAGCAGTATCGACCTGGTGTATTACCTGCTCGTCATTGTGACTGCACTGGTCATGGCTATCCGCCGCCTCGACGCCTACCGTTTGCAGCACTAAGGACGCGCGACATGCAAGTGACGAAAAAATCCCGGTTAAGAATTCGCCTCCAGAATATTGTCTTTGTTGTCCTGTTCCTCGGCATCATCGGCCTGCTGGCCTGGCTGAGCACACGTTACACGCTCAGCGATGACTGGACTGCCGATGCCCGCAACACCCTGTCGCCGACCAGCGTCGAGCTGCTGAAGACCATCGACAAACCTGTCCATATCACCGCCTTTGTCCGCGAAGACCCCCGCTCCAGCGCGATACGTAAGCGGATTACGCAAATCGTCGGGCGCTACCAGCAACATCATGCCGACATCAATCTGCGCTTTATCAACCCGGACCTCGAACCGCAAATGACGCGGGAGATGGGCATCCGCACGGAAGGTGAAATGGTGATCCGTTACGGTGAGCGCAGCGAGAACCTGCAGAACCTGACCGAGCAGTCGCTGACCAATGCCCTGCAACGTGTCGCCCGCAGCGCCGAACGCTATATGGTTTTCCTCACCGGGCACGGCGAGCGCAATCCGCTTGGTCGCGCCAACCACGACCTCGGTGACTGGGCCAACCAGCTACAGGCCAAGGGCCTGAACATTCAGACGATTAACCTCGCCAACACGCCGCGGCTGCCTGACAATACCTCGATGCTGGTTATCGCCAGCCCCCAGGTCAGCCTGTTGCCAGGCGAGTATTCGGTTATCGCCAGATACCTCGCCGCCGGCGGCAGCCTGTTATGGTTAGCCGACCCGGGTGAGGTGCACGGCCTCGGTGGCCTTGCGGAACGACTCGGCATCGAGTTCCAGCCCGGGATCATTGTTGATCCGACGACCGTGTCACTCGGCATCCAGGACCCGCGCTTCACCATCGTGACCGAGTACGGTGCCCAGGCCGTGACCGCCGACTTTGATAGCATTACCGTGTTCCCGCAGGCCAGTGGTCTCGAGATCGTTGACGGCAGTGACTGGCAGGCCGATCCCTTCCTCACCTCCGCCGCCAACAGCTGGTCGGAGACCGCCGAACTCAAAGGCGAACTCGAATTCACTGCTGGCGAGGATATCCCCGGGCCACTGAATATCGGCGTGATTCTGACCCGCCAGGTCGGCGAGACAGAGGCCAGCCCTGCCGAGCAACGCGCCATCGTTATCGGCGACGGGGATTTTCTCTCCAATGCCTATCTCGGCAATGCCGGCAATCTCGACCTTGGCTTGAACCTCGTCAACTGGCTGAGTCGTGATGAGAACTTTATCGATATCCCGGCGCGCACCGCCAGTGACCTAAAGCTCGAACTCTCGCCGTTCAGCGCCGGGTTCATCGGTATCGGCTTCCTGTTTATTATTCCACTCTCACTCCTGGCCATCGGCATCTTTATCTGGTGGCGCCGCCGCCAGGCCTGAGCATGTCACGCAACCTTCTCAACCTTGGCCTGTTTGTTGCCGTGCTGCTCCTGGCGGCACTGGTGATGTGGGCGCCCGGCGAGCAACCCGCGAACCTCAGCGAGCTGTCCTCACTGGCGCCCGGCGACATCCGGCGGATCCAGATTCAGCGTGATGCCTTGCAGGATGTTGAACTGGAAAAGCAGGATGGTCACTGGCAGATGCTCAGTCCGTATCGTGTCGCTGCCGACAAGACGCGCGTCGGTGCGCTACTCAGGCTCATCAATACAACCAGTCATGTGCGCTTTCCGGCCAGCGGCCGCGAGTTGGCCGACTATGGTCTGGAAACCGTGCTGGCGCAGGTCAAATTCGATAACCAGCTATTTCAGTTCGGCGACCTTGAGCCCATCAGCAAACGTCGCTATGTTCTACTGGAAAACGAAATCCACCTCGTCACGGATTTGTTTTATCACCAGCTGCGGACCAGTGCCACGCAGTTTGTGTCACCGCGCTTATTAACCGATGCACAGCGTATCCGCCGCCTGCGTCTGCCTGATCGCGAGTATGAACTGAAGCAGGATGGCAGCTGGCTGCTCACGCCTGCCGTCGATGCCGTCTCCGCTGACCAGCTGAACACCTTTATCAGTAACTGGCAGCGCCTGCGGGCCAACCGCGTCAGCGCCGCAGCCGCAGATGACAGCGAGGAACGGATTCACATCGAACTGGCTGATGGTAACGAACTGGTTTTCGAGGTCCTGCGCCCTGACGATGAGGTCGTCTTTGTGCGCCGCGACCTCGGCCTGCAATACCATGTTGCCAGGCAGATGGCCGAGCCGCTGTTTAGCCTGCCCAAACCGGCGGCACTGGAAAAGTATTAACGCCAGCCCTCGCCATGCCTGAATTACCCGAAGTCGAAACCACCTGCCGCGGTATCGCGCCGCATATCGAAGCTCGTACGGTGACTGGCGTTATCGTCCGCAACCGCAACCTGCGCTGGCCCGTGCCAGCCCGACTGAACCGGATACTCATGGACCAGCGTATCGAGCAGGTCAGCCGCCGGGGCAAGTATATCCTTCTGTACACAACCGCCGGTTGCCTGATTATGCATCTCGGCATGTCAGGCAGCCTCGGCATTACCGCTGCCGGCAAGCCGCCGCGCAAACACGACCATGTCGATATCGTCTTTGACTCCGGCCAGTGCCTGCGTCTGCATGACCCGCGCCGCTTCGGCAGCATTCACTGGACCACCGCCGAGCCGCTTGAGCATGCCCTGCTCGCCGGACTCGGCCCGGAACCGCTGGCCCGCGAATTTGATCTTGCGTATATCTGGCAGGCCTCGCGCAAGCGCCGTGTCGCTATCAAGTCCTTTGTCATGAACAGTCATATCGTCGTCGGCGTCGGTAATATCTACGCCAGCGAGGCGTTGTTCATGGCCGGCGTCCATCCACGGCGAGCGGCTGGTCGAGTAACGCGCAAGGATTACGAAAAACTGGTCAGGGCAATAAAAACCGTGATCCGCGCGGCGATTAGGCAAGGCGGCACGACATTGCGTGACTTCACCCAGAGCGATGGCAATCCCGGTTACTTCAAGGTAAAGCTCAAGGTCTATGGTCGCGAGAACGAACCGTGCACAATCTGCGGCACGCCCATCCGCCAGCTTGTTATCGGCCAGCGTGCCAGCTACTTCTGCCCGGCCTGCCAACATACCTGACAACCGACAGGTTGCAGTGGGTTATGCCGGGTTAATCTCGCACTTTAACTCAAGTTTTTATCGCAGTGGTCGATAAGAGTTTATTCGGAAATTCCTTCATCCACATACTTAATCACTTGTATGAAACCTCCACAGCACGTCTGTAAAAAATTTCTCTGGTCCTGCCTCTCGCAGCCGGTGTACCGCCTGTTACTGGCCGGTTTGCTGGTCGTTGCCATTATCCCGATCGGCGTTCTCAGTGCCAAGCTTTACCAGAATGCCTGGGATAATGCCTGGCGTGAGATCAGTGAAAAACACCGTCTGCTAGCCGAGAACCTCGCTTCGCCGATTCATATCTATATCAATGATCACAAGGCCATGCTGAAGCTGGTTGCTACTTCGATTCAGCGCGATATTCGACAGCAACAGGGTGCGTTGGCAGACTACACCCATACCCTGCTACACGCCCATGGTTTTCGCTCCCTTACCCTGGTGGGGCTGGATGGCAAGACCATTACCGGCACTGCCGACGAAGATACCTTTGCCGGGGAAACCGGTTTCATCAAGACACGCGATAGTGGCCAGTCTGAGCTCTCCAATATCAAGCCCAGCCCCATTGATGACAAGCCGACACTGATCCTTTCTGAACCGGTATACGATAGCGAGGGACGGCTGCGCGCCGTCCTCCTTGGTGAACTCAGTATCACTTTAATCGAACAACTCCGCAGCAAGATAAAGTTTGGCATCAAGGGACACTCCGCTATCGTTGACAAGACCGGCCATGTCATCGCGCACCCGAACCCGGACTGGATGATCGAGATGCGTGACCTTTCGCACCTCTCCGTCGTCAAGGAGATGATGGCGGGTCGAACCGGTGTCACCGAGTTCTATTCACCCTTTATCAAGCAGGACATGGTCGCCGGCTATACCGCAGTGCCGGAAGTTGGCTGGGGCATTATGGTGCCACAACCGAAAGCCGAGGTGGCGGCACAAGTGACGGCGTTACTTACGGAAAACTATCGGTGGGGGCTGTTTGGCCTGTTCTTGAGTGTTGCGCTGGTAATACCGCTGGTAAGCTGGATCACCCGCCCTATCAACAGGCTCGCGACTGCCGCGAACAGCCTGGCCAAAAACGATTTCAAGGGTGAACTGCCGCAATTATCAGACTTCGCCCCACGGGAAATCAGGCAACTTGGTAGCGACCTGCAATTACTGGTGGGTGGCCTGCAACACTCCCACACGATGATTAATGCCTTGAATGAATCCCTGCAGCATAGGGTTTCTGATGCCACCAGCCAATTACGTGATGCGAATATGCAATTGACCTTGCTCGCTCAGGAGGATCACCTCACCACCCTCTCCAATCGCCGTCACTTCGAAACCCTGTTACAGGAGAGCCTCGAAACCGCGCCTGACCATCAGGATACCCGGATGTGCCTGATGCTTATCGACATCGATAACTTCAAGTCCATCAACGATACCTATGGCCATGCCGCCGGGGATACAGTGCTTTCACATATTGCCAACCTGCTGAAGACTATCATGCGACCCGGGGACCTGACGGCACGTTACGGTGGCGACGAGTTTGTTGTGCAAATGAATTGCATGCCGGAAATTGGCCGTAAGCGCGCTCAGGATATCCGTACAGCGGTCGAACAATCCGGCATATTCTGGCAAGAACAACGTATCAGTGTCACGGTCAGTATTGGTGTCCTGTATACCCGGGCGAACGGCATCAAGGATATCGATAATCTGATGCGTCTCGCTGATACGGCCATGTATGAGGCGAAAAATGCTGGCCGTAACCGCATCGTGGAAATACACAACATGGTCTCAGTCTGAGTTCAGATATCAGCCTCGCCCAGCAGACGCACTGCATCTGCCAGACGAATCTCTCCACTACAGACCACGCGCGCATTGATACCGCCGTGCCCACGCATGGCGTTGAAGCCGCCGGGACCGAGGGTCTTTTCCATTCGCGAACAGGGCGGGCAGGTGCCGGTACCTTCGAGGATAACCTCGCCAATGGCAAAACGCCGATCGCGCAGGGCAAACAGGTTGATAGCCGAGACCACAATATTGCGCCGCAACCATTCCGGCGGAATCCTCTCGTGCCCGGTCAGGGCCGCCAGCATCGGCAAGTGCTCGGCCTGGATCAGGGTGACCTGGCGCTTGCCGCCTTCGCGCTGGCTGCGGTGGTCGCCGGCAAGACCCTTGTTTGCCAGCGCCTCGACATGCGCAACGCTATCCAGGGGGGCGCGCTTCGCCGGACGCAGGCCAAGCCATTCGACCCGGCCCTGTTGCGGCATGCTGGCGAGTAATTCATGCATTAACATTTTATCACCTGACGTCTGCATGCCCGATACCGCGCGGGTCACTCGCCGCCGTGACGCGATTATGTTCGCGTTGCCAGGTCACGACCTGCATATTGCCAAAGTCATCACGCTCACTAAGCATGTGGCCGCGCAATTGCAGCTCGATGGCCAGCGCCTCGCTAAAGGCGCCGCGTTCGTACTGAACCTCATCCGGCAGGTACTGATGGTGGTAGCGGCGCCGGCTGACTATCGCCTGTGCCTCGGCGCCGTCGAGATAGGCGAAGATGCCGTGCATGACCATGGTAATGATGCGGCTGCCACCCGGTGTGCCGATAATGGCGAGGCCGCGTGCATCCTCAACAAAAGCCGGTGACATACTCGACAACGGCCGCTTATATGGCGCGATGGCATTCGCCTCGGCACCGACCAGCCCGTAGACATTCGGCGCCCCCGGTCTGGCCGAGAAATCATCCATTTCGTCATTGAGCAAGATACCTGTCCCCGGCACGACAAAACCGCTACCGAACGGGTAATTAATGCTAAGAGTGGCGGCCACGCGGTTGCCCTCGCTATCAAGAATCGAAAAATGCGTCGTATCGGTGCCCTTGCCAGGCGCGCCGGTCACCGCCCTTAACGTGCTGCTCGGGGTTGCTGTCGCCATATCGAGATTCGCGCCTAGCTGCTGTGCGTGCGCCATGCTCGTCAGCCGCGTCACCGGCACTGCCACCACATCCGTATCCCCAAGGTACTCGGCACGATCGCGGTAGGCCCGGCGCATGGCCTCGATAACAAGATGTACCCGGTCGGCCTGGTCATGAACCAGCGTTTCCTTCAGGTGCAACTGGTTGAAGATTGTCGCCAGTGCCACGCCACCCGATGAGGGTGGCGGCACCGAGGTGATTCGCGCTCCACGGTAAGCCATCTGCACCGGCTCACGGGGCAACGCCGCATAGCGGGCCAGGTCTTCGAGTCGCCAGATCCCGCCGGCATCGCGCACCCCGGTCACCAGTTGCTGGGCGTAACGGCCCGTGTAAAAACCCGCGGCACCCTCTTCCGCCAGCAGGGTCAGCGTGTCGGCCAGCGCGGGTTGTTTGATGAGGTGCCCTAAGGGTGGCACCTTGTTGTCGAGAAGAAAGATACTCGCCGCGGCCGGTGAGGCCTGCAGGGCCTTGAGACGAAACGCCGCCATTCGCTGGTAATAGGCCTCCACCGCAAAACCCTCGCGGGCGATACGGATAGCGGCAGCCAGCGTCTGGCCGAGGGGTAACCGCCCGTAGTCACGGACCAGCAGCGCCAGCCCCGCCGGCACTCCGGGGATACCCGCCGCCAATGGCCCATCCACCGAAGCCCCCGGGCGAACCTTGCCCCGGGCGTCCAGATACATATCCCGGTGCGCGCGGCCCGGCGCGGTCTCACGGCCATCGATCATGACCTGAAAACCATCCCGCGCCCGGTGCAGCAACCAGAAGCCTCCGCCACCAAGCCCCGAGCTATAGGGCTCGACAACGGCAAGCACGGCACTCACCGTGACCGCGGCATCAAAGGCGTTGCCGCCCGCCGCCAGAATCTCATGCCCGGCGCGAGTCGCGGCGGGGTGGGCCGTGGCGATGCCGGCGGCATGCCGTGCCTGTGCCCAAAGGGGCGAGACTGTAAGGGAAATAAAAAACAGCAGGCTGAAGATGAGTGTGCGCATGGTCAATAACAACAAAAGGCTCCGATGAGGAGCCTTTTTATCACATGCACGGCTTGAACACAGCCTGTGCAAGGGGATTACTTGGCAGCCATCAGGGCCGCATATTTTTTCTGCAGATCTTCATTGGTCTCGACACGATCCGGGTTGCCAGGGATGCAGTCGACCGGACAGACGTCGACGCACTGCGGTGTGTCATAGTGGCCAACGCACTCGGTGCACAGGTTCGGGTCAATCTCGTAGATCTCGTCACCCTGCGAGATGGCCTCGTTCGGGCATTCCGGTTCGCATACATCGCAGTTGATGCATTCATCGGTAATCATCAGGGCCATGAAAAAAATACTCCATTTCGGGATTAGGGGCACACGCCGTATATTAGCGTATTCGTATATTAGCCGATCCGCTCACTGAGTGCAGCCCCGACTTTTGCATGGACAAAAGAGGAGACGTCGCCACCAAGACAGGCAATTTCACGCACCAGGCTTGAGGATATATACGCATATTGCTCGGCCGGAGTCAGAAACAGGGTCTCGATTTCCGGCGCCAGGCGGCGATTCATGCCCGCCAGCTGAAACTCGTACTCGAAGTCCGAGACGGCGCGCAGGCCTCGCATGATAACCTGGGCCCCCTGTTCATGGACAAAATCCACGAGCAAGGAGTTAAAGCCTATCACCTCGACATTGCCCGTATCGGCCAGCACCTCGGCGGCCAGCGCCACCCGTTCCTCAAGGGTAAATGTCGCCCCCTTGCCGGGATTCTCGGCGACGGCGACCACGACCTTGTCAAACAGGCGCGCGGCCCGCTCAATCAAGTCGCTGTGGCCATTGGTGATGGGGTCAAAGGTCCCTGGATAGATTGCCGTAATTTTCATGGCGCTAAGCTACCATGCCCGTGCCATGCTGTCAGCCGCCGCCGATCAGACAGGCCAGTGACTCCCCGGCCCGGGTCTCGCGCAACACCTGCCAGCCGGCCGGCAATTCGGGCATCGGCTGGCGCTGCGGGCGTTCCATATAGAGACGAAAGCCCTCGTTCAGCCAGCCATCAGCCGCGAGGCTCGCGCACAGCCCGGCCAGCACATCATCGCGGAACGGCGGGTCGAGAAAGACGATATCAAACGGCTCGGCGGGGCCGCGTAGAAACTGCTCGGCACGGGCCTGCACACAATGCCCCTTGTCCTGACCGAGCAGGGCCAGGTTCTCACGAAGCCTTTGCAGCACCCGGCCATCACGCTCGACGAACACGACCTCGGCGGCCCCCCGCGACAGGGCCTCCAGGCCCAGCGCCCCGCTGCCGGCAAACAGGTCGAGGCAGCGCGCCCCGTGGATTTGTATCTGCAACCAGTTGAACAGGGTCTCACGCACGCGGTCCGGCGTCGGCCGCAGGCCGTTTGCCTCGGGGAAGCTGATCTTACGGCCACGCAGTTCACCGCCGATGATGCGCAGTGTGTTAGCGGCCCTTGCCATGTCAGTCGGATACCACGCTTATGTTTGCCTCGCTGGTAACCTTATCAATCGTCATCAGCAGTTCACAATAACCATTGATGGGCATCGGCTCGTCGCCGCAACCGCAATTGACCACGATCTCGGTGAAAAAAATCCCCACCCTGGCCTCGACCGTCCCGCCTGTCTCGCGACTGCCAAACACGGTTGCCGTGAGGGGGCGCGCATCGACAAAGCCCGCCTGGCTCACCGCCTTGTGCAGGGGCAAGTCGGCCGGTGCCAGTGCCTCCAGTTCGGCCTTGAGCACCGCCGAAAAGGCCGTTGTGTTCCAGGCCTGCAGGGTCTTGGGGAGTATCAGCATACGGTGTCAATCTGAGGCTGCGTTATTAAACCGGTATTTCATCCCGGCTGATGTTACCAGATAGCCCACCGGCAAGGGTATTCAACCAGCCTGGTTACTTCTTCGACTGTTTCTTCTTCAACTGCTCAACGTGCTCGATCAAGGTATCAACGGTTTCCTTTAACAGGTCCAGTTCCTCTATCGTCAAGTCATTCAGTTGCTCGAGATTGTATTCAACAGTATCGATGATTCGCTTGTGCGGGCGTTGCATGGGGCGCATGAAATAAGTGGTTACCGTGGCAACGATAGTCCCGAAAAACAGGACTGAACCCAGAATGATCCAGATCCCGCCCAGCAATTGGGCGACGGCGGCGCTCGGTGTGTCAGCGATGCCCGCCGTCGAAAAGGCCGCCACGCCCCAGTAAAGCGCCTCGCCGTATGATGAGACAACAGACTCGGCGCTACCACGCTCGGCCAGGTAGAAACCGGCAGAAAACACCAGCCACAGCACGACCAGCAAAACAATCATCTTCACAAAAGGCGTGTGAACTAAGACATCCCTGGCAAAACGCCTGAGCCTTGTTTGACGCGCCCGGTGTATCCTTACCATAGAGCTGCCCTCTGGAGAAGTACTCAATCTGAGTGATATGTTTTGAAATTAACAATTAAACCGACTCGCCGCAAAATGTATTTTTCCTCACTGCTGTCCTGTTAACATAAGCCTGATAAGCCGTAAGCTTCGGATAAATAAGGTAACCAGGTTGATAGATGCGC
>NZ_JAVVES010000072.1:0-12100 GCF_032250955.1 Sulfuriflexus sp.
CGCATCAATCAACCTGGTTACCTTATTTTCTTGAAGCTTACTGCTTGTCAGGCTTATGTTAACGGGACAGCAGTGATAAATATTATATTCGTCAGGAACATCTTTATATGCATCATTTACATCACCTGCTGGCCCGTCTGCTTCTTTCGATAGCCTGCCTCGGTCTTGCTGTCCCCGCGGCAGTGGCTGGTACTGATATTCGCTGGTTACCGGTGACCGACAGCCACGGGCTTACCGTGAATATGCCTCGCATTGACCACGATGTCCTGTCAATGCACCTGCGCGAACTGCAAAACCGTCTCGAAGGGGATCAACTTTCTCTCGGCAAACGTGTCGAACAGACGCGTATGAAGGGCAAGTCTACTATCCTGGCGGCTATTCTGCCGGGAGGGCTGATATACACCGCCTACAAAAAGACTGTCCATCACCGTGCCGTCACTGAATACGAACAGCTCGAAACACAGCTGGCCGAACTCGACCAGGACCTGGCGAACTTCAGGGCCGACAACAGCACGCTTGCGCTGTCCCGTCTACGCTGATAAATCCCGTCTCCCCTGCAGGGAGGAAGCCCGCTGCATTTACTTATAGCTGCCACCTGCGTCAGATAAGTACTATAGTCTGATGGTGCAGGATACAAGGAGACAGCAGATGGCCAACCTGACGTTTATCGGTGCGACCCGGCAAGTAACCGGGTCCTGTTATCTGCTGGAGACCGGGACCTCGACCATTCTGCTTGAATGCGGCATGTACCAGGGTAGCCCCGAGGTCGAACGACAAAACCGGCAAGGCTTCCCGTTCGATATACAACAACTCGATGCTGTCGTCATTTCCCACACCCACCTTGATCATTGTGGCCTGCTCCCCCGCCTGGTCAGGGAAGGTTATCGCGGCCCGATTTACATGACCCCGGCCACCCATGACCTCCTTGAGGTCATGCTGAGAGACGCCGCCTATCTCGAAGAGAAGGACACCGAATGGGAAAACCGGCAACGCCTGCGCGCCGGCAAGCAGCTTATCGAGCCTCTTTATACAGAAATGGATGTCGACGAGACACTCGGTTTACGTGAAGTGCTGGCTTACGGTGAAAAACTATCTATCGCCACTGATATTATCCTCACTTATCATGATGCCGGTCATATCCTCGGCTCGGCGATCGTCGAAATACAGCATGGCAAAGGGGCCGCGAAAAAGACCCTGGTGTTCTCCGGTGACCTGGGCAATAGCAACACCGCCTTGCTGGATAGCCCGGCTGTCATCCAGCATGCTGATACGCTGTTACTCGAGTCCACGTATGGCGATCGGCAACACCGCTCCCTGCCGGCAACCCTGGAGGAGTTACGCGCTGTCCTGCACACGGCCATGGACGAAGGCGGCAATGTCCTGATCCCGTCGTTTACCATCGGCCGCAGCCAGGAGATCCTGTTCTGGCTGGGCAAGTTTTACCGTGACGGCCAGCTCAAACAACAAAAGGTATTCCTCGACAGCCCGATGGCCATTGCCGCCAGTGATATCTACCGCAAACACCTGCATCTATTCAATGATACGGATGCGCGGGCCTTCCGCGACACGATCCAGGATGGCTGGGATGCCTGGCTGCCACCCCTGACGTTTACCCGCAGCCCGGAGGAGTCGATGCAGATAAACAAAATCAGCGGCGGCTCCATCATTATCGCCGGCAGCGGTATGTGCACCGGCGGGCGTATCCGTCATCACCTGAAAAACAACCTCTGGCGCAATAATACACACGTCGTTATTGTCGGCTTCCAGGCCCAGGGGACGACCGGACGCGCCCTGGTGGACGGCGCCGGGCGCATCAGTATCTTTGGCAAGGAGATCGCCGTGAATGCGGCTATCCATACCCTCAACGGTTTCTCTGCGCACGCCGATCAGCAACAACTGCTCGATTGGGCCGGGCAACTGGCCGCGCCGCGGCCTGACCTGTATCTCGTGCATGGCGAACTGGAAGAAATGCTGACGCTGCAGAAAAGGTTTCACCAGCAGCATGACTGGTATGCAAACATTCCCCGCCCGGGTGAAAGGATCGAGCTCAACTGAGCACGGCGAGCGCGGCTACTTTTCGATCGCCACCGCGACCACTTTGAACTCGGGCGTATCAGCATCCAGGTCCAGTACCCCGCTGGTCAGGTGGTTAATGGCAATCTCCGGAAAGTGAAAGGTGGTAAAGAGGACGCCGGGCCGGACTTCATCGCTCAACCGGGCGCGCAGACGCGTCCGACCCTGCTTCGAACGCAAGCCGATTTCCTGCTCATCAATAATCCCGTAAGCGGCGGCATCCAGCGGGTTGATTAACAACTCATCACGGTCGAGCAAATCAATATTCGGGGTACGCCGGGTCATGGAACCACAATTGTAATGTTCCAGGCGTCGGCCGGTGGTGAGAATGAACGGGTACTCGTCGGCGTCCCCTTCCAGTAACTGTGGAGTCTCGACAAAATCCGTGAAGGTGAATTTCCCCTTGCCGCGTTTGAATGTCTCACGGTGCAGGATCTGCGTGTCCTGGCCATCCTTGCTGACCGGCCACTGTTTGCCGTTTTCGCCGAGATTGTCCCAGCGAATACCGGCGAAGAACGGCACCACACGCGCAATCTCCGTCAGGTGCAGAGCCGGGTCATAACCAGCTTGCGCATAGCCCATGCGGTTCATGATATCGACCATGATCTGGCCATCCGGACGAGTGCCCTCAAGTGGCGGGATGACCTGGTTGACGCGCTGCACCCGCCGCTCGCCATTGGTAAAGGTGCCGCTTTTCTCCAGGTGTGAAGCGGCCGGCAGCACCACATCCGCGAGGCTGGCCGTTTCCGTCATGAACAATTCCTGCACGACGAGGAACTCTACCTCGCTGAGGGCATGCCGGACATGGCAGTAATCCGGGTCGGTTTGCAGGATATCCTCACCCATGATCCACAGGGCCTTGAGGTCGCCGTTACTCGCGGCGTTGAGCATGCCGGGCGTCGTCAGGCCCTTTTCGGCAGGCACAGGGTGACCGTATTCACGCTCATAATGCGCTCGTACAGCCGGATCGGTGACATCCAGGTAGCCCGCGCCCTGGTTTGGCTGCACACCCATATCGGCGGCACCCTGTACATTGTTCTGTCCGCGCAGGGGATTCACGCCGACACCGGGGCGACCAATATTGCCCGTCATCATTGCCAGCGCGGCCACCAGCATAACGCCACGACTGCCCTGGTAATGCTCGGTGAGGCCCAGGCCGTGGAAGGACATGGCATTGTGCGCCCGGCCATAAAGCAGGGCGGCCTCGCGCACCTTGTCACGCGCGACCCCGGTAACCTGTTCCAGCTTGTCCATATCAATCGCCAGGGCCGACTCGCGGAAGTCGGCAAAACCCTCGGTGCGCTGCCCGACAAATTCTTCATCGACGAGGCCTTCCTTGATCACGTAATAGATCAGCATATCCAGCAAAGCGACATTCGTGCCGGGACGTAGCTGCAGATGCACCGTGGCATAACGGGTCAGCTCAATCCGGCGCGGGTCTATCACGATCAGGGGCACACCCTTCATGGCGCGTTGCTGCATCTTCGCCCCGGTCACCGGGTGGGCCTCGGTGCTGTTGGCACCGATGACCAGCAGGCAGTCCGCCAGGGGGATCTCGGCAATGGAATTGGTGGCCGCGCCGGTGCCGAAGCTTTGCTGCATACCGAAAGCGGTCGGCGCATGACAGACCCGCGCGCAACCGTCGATATTATTATTGCCGATCACCACGCGCATGAACTTCTGCATGAGGAAATTTTCTTCGTTGGTGCAGCGCGAAGAAGAAATACCGGCAATCGCCTGCACCCCGTGCGTCTGCCTGATACCGTCCAGGCGTGCCGCGATATGGTCGAGTGCCTCGTCCCAGCTGACCGCCTGCAATTCGCCGTTCTTGCGCAGCAGCGGGCTGCGCAGACGGTCGGGGTGATTGTAATAGGCGAAGGCATAGCGGCCCTTCACACAGGCGTGGCCCTGGTTGACCTCGGCATCGTCGGCCGTATCGATGGCCCTGACTTCACCGTCCTTGAGCAGCACCTCCAGGTTGCAGCCGACGCCGCAATAGGTGCAGACGGTACGCACGCGCCGGTCTTCCATAAACGTCTTGGTACGGTAGCGATCCGAGAGTGCGTTGGTCGGACAGGTCTGCACGCAGGCGCCGCAGGCTACGCACTCCGACTCCTTGAAGCTCTGGTCCAGCGAGACAATGACACGGCTGTCATGACCGCGACCGAGCATGGACAAGACCAGCTGCCCCTGGATCTCGTCGCAGGCACGGATGCAGCGGTAACAGTAAATACATTCATTCGTGTCGAAATGGATATAGGGATGGGTCTTGTCAACACTGGCCGCTTTCCTGTCAGTCGGAAATCGTGAGCTGCTGATACCGAGCTGTTGCACGAGTGTCTGGAATGCGGTCGGTTTCTCGCCCGGCAGTGGCTGCAAGGCAGTGGCCGGATAATCACTCAGCAGCAGCTCCATGATCGAGCGGCGTAATTTTTCAATCCGCGGCGTGTCGGTGTAGATATATTGTTCCGCTTCCACCCGGGTATGGCACGCGGCCTTGACGCGCCGTGGGGCGACGGCCGACATGGCCACATCGACACTGCACAGGCGGCAGTTACCAAAGGGTTCAAGGGCATCGTCATTGCACAGCACCGGGATGGCCCCTGCGCCGAGATGCCGGCTCACGAAGGTATAGATAGTCTCCCCTGCTGCCAGCGGGTAAGCCTTGCCGTTTATATACGCGTTGGGTGCGCTCATGTGTCTGCGACCTCGCTGAAGTAATCATGCAACTCTGTGGCGAAATAAGTAAGGATATTCCGCACCGGCAGCGGCAGCGCAGAGCCCAGTCCGCAAAGCGAACCATACTCGAGCGCCTCCAGCAGATCGGTAAAGGCGGCGCTGTCCAGTGGTTGTGTCTTTGAGGCCGCCGTCAGCATCGTATGTGCCTTGCGTGTGCCCAGTCGACACGGCAGGCACTTGCCGCAGGACTCGGCCGCCATATAGGCGAACAGGTGGCGCAGAAAATCGATCATGGGAAAGCTTTCAGGGATGCTGACGATGCCGGCGTGACCCAGTTCAAACCCGGCCGCGGCAAAGGACTCGCAGTCCAGGGTCAGCCCGGCAATCCTGTCGATGGGCACCACCCCGCCCAGGGGGCCGCCCACCTGGACAGCCTTCATTGGCCAGCGAAAACCGCCGCCGTATTCCTCGATCACCTGCCGCAGCGGGGTACCCATTGCCACTTCGTGCACGCCCGGCTGATTGAAACCGTAATCAAGGCACACCAGCTTGGTGCCGGTGCTCTGTGCCGTGCCCATGGCGGCAAAGGCCGCACCGCCGTGCTCAAGTATCCACGGCACCGCGGCAAAGGTTTCCACATTGCTTAACAGGGTTGGCTGGCCAAAGAGGCCCGCCTGTGTCGGGTAAGGGGGGCGGGTCCGCACCTCGGGACGCAAGCCCTCTATCGAATTGAGCAGCGCGGTTTCCTCGCCACAGATATAGGCACCGGCCCCGCGCACGATGCGAAACCGGAACCTGCTCGTCGCTGCGGCAGGGGTTTGTTCAAACGCCGCAATCGCTTCGGCGATACGCCGCTGGGCAAGGGGATACTCGGCGCGGATATAAACAAAACCGGTATCGGCGCCCGTGGCCAGCCCCGCTGCGAGCATGCCGGCGAGCACCCTGTGCGGCTGTTCCTCGAGCAAATAGCGATCCGAGAAGGCACCGGGGTCGCCTTCATCGGCATTACAGACCACGTACTTTTGCGTGCCCGCTGCGGCGGTGCAACCGGCCAGTTTATCGGCAAACGGGAAACCGGCACCGCCGCGGCCGCGCAGGTTCGAGCGTGACAACTGTTCCTGGATGTCTGCCGGTGCCTGTAAAACCTGTTGGTAATAATCGTCAATCGCAGTGACCGGCGCGGCGAACAGGGGCTGGTCTATGTGGGCGAAATAGGGAAACTCAATGCTGTCGAGCGATGCCCCCGGCCTGTACTCGTCATCGTAGGTTTGCTCGCCTTCCTGGAAAGACCCCGCACGGTAGCAATGGCCCAGGCACGTCGCCTCGCCGATTTCATCGTCTTTATACCGCGCCGCGAGTCCCGCGCGCACCTCGTCCTGCTTGCCCGCCAGCAGGCAACAGGTGCCGTTACACACATAGGCGCGCTTGTTGAGGTTCTCCACCTGCAAAAAATCATAAAAGGAACTCGCGCCAAGCAGTGAGGCACGGGAAACGAGTCGCTCTTCGGCCAGCTCGCGTAACTGTTGCGAGAGCGGCATGCTGGTATTTTCCACTGCCTCGGCCAGGGCCTGAAACAAGGTCTGGCCTTCCACGTGACGGGCACTGAGACTGCGAAGATTCTTGGACATAACGCTCCATCCACGCCTGTTTTCAACAGGCTGATTATTCCGTTCGGCGCAAATAGATAAACCAGTACACTACTCCGACAAACAGGCCGCCGCCAATCATGTTGCCAATCGTGACCGGCAGCAGGTTGTTCACCAGAAAGCCGTATACGTTTAACCCGCTGACATCGATTGCCTGGCCGGCTGACTGCATCGCTGGCATGAGAACATTTGCGTCATCGGCCAGCAACAGGCCAGCAGGGATAAAATACATGTTCGCCACCGAGTGCTCGAAACCAAGGGCCACAAAAGCGGTTATCGGAAACAGGATGGCGAGGATCTTGTCAGTCACCGAGTGGCCGGCATAGCACAGCCAGATAGCGAGACAAACGAGGATATTGCACAGGATACCCCGCACCAGCGCCTCGCTGAATGACAGGTTGACCTTGTGGTTGGCGATCATGACCACCTTCGCGGCCAATCCATCGATGGCCCAGTGACCGCTAAAATAAACAAGCGCCACCATGAACAAGGCGCCGGCAAAGTTCCCGATATAGACAATGCCCCAGTTGCGCAGAAGTTGCGATATCGTGATCTTGTGATGGGCGTAGGCCATGACGATCAGGTTATTGCCGGTAAAGAGTTCGGCACCGCCAACGACCACGAGGATAAGCCCCAGGCAAAACACCAGCCCGCCGAGCAGGCGGCCAGTGACGATGCCCAGGGCAGGGTCATGAACGACAAAGGTATAAAAGATTGCCCCCAGGGCGATAAAGGCGCCGGCGAGCGCCGCGAGGACAAACATCGATGTGCAGTCCAGTGCCGCCTTGCCACAGCCCGCTGTTTCCACCCGCACGGCCATTTCAGCCGGGGTATATGCGTCGAAATCAAAATGACTCATTAATTTCCATCCTTCTTTCCATGTTAGGGCATAAATCAGACCCCGGCTATTGAGTATAAGACCTATATGCAGCCGCGGCGGATATCAGGCGCTCAACCAGGCAAACCAGAGTGGCAGGGTAACCATGCTCAAGGCTGTGGTCACCGTCACTGCCGCGGCATACAGGCCGACATCGAGCTTGAAGCGATCGCACAAGACCAGGCCCAGCACCATACTCGGCATGGCCGCCTCCATGACCACCGCGGCGCGTAACTCGCCACTCATGCCCAGGCTGCCTGCCACGAACATAACAATCAGTGGTACCAGCAACAAGCGCACGACCACCACCGGCACCAGGCTCGGCAGCAATCGCCAGCGCGAGCGACTCCACTCCAGACTCAGGCCGAGGGAGAACAGCATCAGCGGGACCACACCTCGTTCCAGCAAGGTCAGCAGTCCATCGAGCACCGAGGGCAAAGGCACGTCAGCCACATTCAGGGCCACCGCGGCGAGCGCCGCCCACATGGCCGGGATGCGCAACAGGCCCCGGTAGATCGCGCCCGTGTTTTCATCACTGGCCCCGAGACGGGCCGCGACCAGTACGCCAACCGTGAACAACAGTGGCGTACAGGCAAACAGGTCATATTGAATCGCCACCCCCCGGGCCCAGGGTCCGAAGGTGGCCTCCAGTACCGGCAGACCGAGATAGGTCGCGTTCGGAAAGGTGATGGCCAGAATGACCGCGCCGGCCTCGGCCGAGGAATTCCTGCACAGGCGACAGGAGAGAAAACCGATAGCCAGGCCGGCGAAGATACCCACTGCCGCCGCGGTCGCGATAAGAACCGAGCTCTCACCGAGTTCCGCCTTCCACAGCACTGACAGCACGAGCGCGGGTAATAACAGGTAATAGACCAACGCGGTCAGCACCGTACGGGTCTCGGCCGGAGCAAGACCGGCCGGGTGCAACCAGCGCCAGCCGACCCCGCAGATTATCAAGCCCGCCATCTGGAAGATTACTTCAAGCATGTCCGTCCCTGAAAGCTGATACTAAACCGACTCGCCGGCCACATAACCGGATGACCAGGCCCATTGGAAATTAAATCCGCCAAGCTGTCCACTGACATCCACTACCTCACCGATAAAATAGAGACCTGGTTGCGTCTTGCTCTCCATGGTCTTCGATGACAGGTCATTCGTATCCACACCGCCCATGGTGACCTCCGCGGTACGATAGCCCTCGGTGCCGGCCGGGGTCAGCTGCCAGTGGTTAACCCTGGTGGCGATCTCGAGCAGGGTCTTGTCGGCAAACTCGGCGAGGGGCTTGTCCGCCAGCGTCGGCCACCAGAGCTGTTCCAGTTCCGTGACCAGTTTCTTCGGTAACTCGGCATGCAGCACGGTTCGCAGCCGGGATTTCGACTGTTGCTGTTTTGCCCGCAGCAAGAACCCTGCCGCGTCGGTTGCCGGTAACAGGTCGATACTGATCGTTTCACCCTCTGTCCAGTAACTGGATAACTGCAATACGGCCGGGCCACTCAGGCCACGGTGGGTAAACAACAACTGGTCAAGAAAAGAGACCGTCCCGCAAGTCAGGCGGGCGGGCAAGGACAGCCCGGACAGGCGCGCGCTCATTTCTTTCAGCACCCCGGAAAGGGTGAAGGGCACCAGGCCGGCGCTGCGTGGCAGGACCTGCATGCCGTATTGCCGGGCGATCCGGTAGCCGATATCCGAGCCCCCGAGGCTCGGTACCGACAGGCCCCCCGAGGCCACTACCAGTGACTGGCTGTGGAACCGGCCACAGCTGGTTTCGAGACGAAAACCGTGTTGCCCTTCAACCTTGTCGAGTTCGCAACGCGTGATGATCTCGACACCGGCCTGCTCGCATTCATCGAGCAGCATGGCCAGGATCTGTTTCGAGGAGTCATCACAGAACAACTGGCCCTGGTCTTTTTCATGATAGGCGATGCCGTGTTTCTCAACCAGCGCAATAAAATCCCACTGGCTGTAGCGGCTCAGGGCGGATTTACAGAAGTGCGGATTGTGCGAGAGATAATTAGCCGGTTCGGTATACAGGTTCGTAAAGTTACAGCGGCCGCCGCCCGACATGAGAATCTTCTTGCCGACCTTGTTGGCGCGCTCCAGCACCAGCACCTGCTTGCCACGTTGGCCGGCGGTCATTGCGCACATCAGGCCTGCCGCACCGGCACCAATAATGATTACATCATAGGATTTCATCAACTAATCCAGGCATAAAAGCCCGCTTCTGCCAATTGATTCAGGTTCTACAACAAGCGAAGGGAGCAGGTTAAAGAAGGTTGCCACTTCAAAACGACGAGTCCGTTCCGACAGTAACTGTTTCACCGCAAAGGACACGAAGGTACGCGAAGTTGGTGGGGCAGATTTTACTTTGCGAAACTTCGCGTCCTTTGCGGTAAATAACAATCCAAAAAAAAATGCCAGTCAGTTGAACTGACTGGCATTCCGCCCTTGCGGGGACTTTTTTGCAGCCGTAAGGTGCCGGTTAAGCGGCCTTCTTGGCGCGTTTTTTCCTACGGGCCTTTTTCTTTGGCTTGTTCAGCACCTTGTCGGCTTTTTCGATAACCTTGGTGTAGGCATTTACCTGACGCTGTGCGGCCTTCAGTGCGGCCAGTTCTTCTGCATTGGCGCTCTTGGCAACCTTGGCCTTGTCGAGGGCCTTTTTCACATCAGCAATTTCCTTGGTAGTAGATTTAACCGCCTTGCGGGTTTCTGCTGTTGAGTCCTTCTTGTCCTTGTTGGTCGCCGTCTTCTTGCGTTTCATCAGTGTTGCGCGCTTCTTGCTCAGCTTTTTCACTTCGGCGGTCAGCTTCTTGCCGGCCTTGCTGCGAGTATCAACGGCGGCACCTGAATCGCTGTTTGCAGCATTGAGCGCTTCGAGAGCAGAAGCGATTTTCTTGTTTACTGATGCGCTGGTGGCAACTGCTTTTTTTGCTTTTGGCATAATTTTTCCCTTGATTATTTGCGAATTTTTAAGTCGGTGCAGTGACTATAACAAAAACATCAGAATAATCAAAAATTAACGCTAAAAAGATAGCGTCAAATACTTTAGTTTATGGCGCTGCCGACACATTCAACGCAAGGGACTTCGACATGAAAAACAACCGTTGTCTTGCTTATACTTAATCCGGAACAGGCAGCAAGCTAACACGGTTCAGTATCGGTCACTTGTCCAGGCCGGCACGACCCGCCAGGCCTGGCGCATGGCCTGATGAATGTCCTTGTATGCTGACTCCAGTTCCTCCAGCATGGCCCAGAACTGCGGCGAATGATTCAGGTGCCGGGTGTGACACAACTCATGCAGAAAAACATATTCGACATGCCTTTTTTCCAGAAACAGCAGTTGCGCATTAATACTGATCGTCCCGCGTGACGAACAGCTGCCCCAGCGGGTCTTCTGCATCCTCACCCGGGCCTGCTGGTACGGCAACGAGTGCGTGCGGCTCAATGATTCGAGCCAGGGCACGAGCTCAAGATGTGCCTGTTTCAGCAACCAGCGCCGCAGGGCCGCCTGGCACGCCGGCCCGTCCGGGATATTGCCGATTAAACGCAGCCTGCCGTCACGCGTTGTTGCGCTAACCCGGCTGCTGTCACTCTGGATATAGTCCACCGGCCACGTCTGCCCGGTAGCAGGAAATGCGATCGTGGCTGGCAGGTCTTCCCGGGCGTTTCTCGCCTCTGCTGGCGGCAGGTTCTGCAGCGCCCGTTCCAGCCACTCGCGGCGGCTCTTCAGGATGCCCGGCACCTTGCGGTCGTCGAAGCCTTTCGGGATCACCACCTCGAGGCCGTCATGCGGCGTCAGCCGGAGGCGTACATATTTGGCCCGGGCCGAGACCCGGACCCGGTATTCGGGCAAGGGTGCCGCAACCGGCTTCGTTGCCGGGCTGCTGAAGATTTTACTGAACAGGCTCACGCGCGGGAGATGAACTTGCCGTTGCTCGTGTTGACCTTGATGACCTCGCCGTTTTCAAGGTACTCCGGCACCTGTACCTCGAGACCGGTTGTCATGGTGGCGGGTTTGGTCCGGCCGGTAGCCGTCGCGCCCTTGATGCCGGGACTGGTGTCGGCAATGCTCATGCTCACGGCCTGCGGCAGTTCGATGCCGATGATCTCGCCGTCCATAAGCAAGGCCGTGATCCCCTCCATGCCTTCGGTTATATATCCGAGCTGGCCGTCGAGGTCACCTCTGTTGAGGCTGTACTGGCTATAGTCTTCCAGGTTCATGAAGGTATAAAGTTCGCCATCCTGGTAGGAATACTGCACCTTGGCGCGCTGACAATCGGCATCCTTGAGCAGGTCGTCGCCCTTCAGGGACTCGTCGAGTTTCTGGCCGGTCTTGAGGTTGGTAAAGCGCACCTTGTAGAGGGTCGCGGCCCCGCGCGAGGAAGGGCTTTTTGACTCCACTTTTTTGACGGCATGCGGCGCACCGTCAATTTCCACAATCATCCCACGTTTCAAATCACTTGCTTTGGGCACCTTGCCATCCTCGTTATTGCACAACAATCGAGATTATAGCGCATCCGGAAACAAACCGGGGCCGACAACGACGTTTGTTTGCTGCTCGGCAAGGTTCTGCAAGGACAAAGAAATCCGCATATTCAGAAGCCTGTAATTGTTGGGGAAACTCGATAGTTGAATACACCAGCGAATTTTTATCTGGCTGCAGATGTGCCCGCAGCTGGCCCGTCTCATTTTCAAGATGAAAAACAAGCTCTGGCGCGGACGCATCTTCGGTGGCAGTCATATCTTTAATCTTTATCACTGCTGTCCCGTTAATTCCCTCTCCCTTCGGGAGAGGGTTAGGGTGAGGGGATTTAGATTCGATAACACC
>NZ_JAVVES010000073.1:0-12050 GCF_032250955.1 Sulfuriflexus sp.
TCTAAATCCCCTCACCCTAACCCTCTCCCGAAGGGAGAGGGAATTAACGGGACAGCAGTGATATTTTGATGCAGAAACAAAAAGTATCTATTGCAGATTTCTAATTGTTTTAGATTTTCTTTGCGTGCCTTTGCGTTAGAAAAAATCATAGGGCATTTTGTATTTAAGGTTTTAAAAATGAAATTTAGTGAACAATGGTTACGTGAATGGGTGAACCCGGCTGTCTCGACAGAGGAGCTCGGTCACCGTCTGACCATGGCCGGGCTCGAGGTCGATGCGATTGAACCCGTGGCGGGGGAATTTAGCCAGATCGTCGTCGGTGAGGTCATTGACGTCGCACCACACCCGGATGCCGATCGTCTGCGTGTCTGCAAGGTCGATGTCGGCGAAGCGGAACCGTTACAGATCGTCTGCGGTGCAGCGAATGTTGTTACGGGCATGCATGTGCCGACCGCGCTGGTCGGGGCAAAACTCCCCGGTGGCATGAAGATTAAGAAGGGCAAGCTGCGTGGTGTCGAGTCATTCGGCATGCTGTGCTCGGCCGCCGAGCTCGGCCTGGTGGAAGAGGCCGAAGGCCTGTTACCGCTGCCGTCGGATGCTACATCGGGCATCAATGTTCGCGACTATCTGCAACTGGATGATGTCAGTATCGAACTCGGCCTGACCCCAAACCGCGGTGATTGTCTCGGTGTAGCCGGGCTGGCGCGGGAGGCCGGCGTGTTGTTCGATCTGGATGTCCGCCACCCGGAAATGCCTGATGTGGCGGCCACGATTGCCGACACCTTCCCGGTCGAGGTACAGGCAGGGGCAGACTGCCCGCGTTACCTGGGCCGCGTGCTCCGCAATATCAACCCGGCAGCAGATTCTCCATGGTGGCTGCAGGAGCGTCTGCGTCGCAGTGGCCTGCGCAGTATCAGCCCGGTCGTCGATGTGACGAACTACGTTCTGCTGGAACTGGGCCAGCCCATGCATGCCTTCGATCTCGACAAGCTGCAGGGCGGCATCCAGGTGCGGCGGGCTGCAGCCGGTGAGCCACTGGTCCTGCTGGACGGGAATAAAGTTGAACTTAAGCCCGATACACTCGTCATTGCCGATGAGCGAGGTCCGTTGGCGCTGGCCGGGATCATGGGCGGCGAGCAGAGCGGGGTCACTGAGCACAGTCGTCACCTGTTCCTCGAGAGTGCCTTTTTTGCCCCCGAGAGCATCGCCGGGCGGGCCCGTGGCTATGGGCTGCATACGGACTCTTCGCACCGTTTTGAGCGCGGCGTTGACCCGCAGCTGCAGAAACGGGCGATGGAACGGGCCACGGTGTTGCTGCTCGAGATCGTCGGCGGCGAGGCGGGTCCGGTCATTGAGGTTGTAAGCGAGGCGCACCTACCCCGGCCTGTCTCGATCACGTTGCGCGCCGGGCGTATCGAGCGTGTGCTGGGTATTGCCGTGCCGGCAGCGGAGGTGACCAGCATGCTCGAGCGCCTCGGCATGCAGGTTGAAGCCGCGGACGGGCAGTGGCAGGTGACACCGCCAGGGTTTCGTTTTGATATCAGCCTGGAAGTCGACCTGATTGAGGAAATCGGCCGCATTTATGGCTACGACAGGTTGCCCACGCGTCATCCGCAGGCCGCGCTGAAAATCGCCCCGTGCGACGAGAGCCGGGTACCCTTGCGTCGAATCCGCCAGCGCCTCGTGGACCGCGGTTACCAGGAGGCGGTGAACTACAGTTTTATTGACCCGGCCATGCAGGTGCGTTTCAGTCCCGGGCAGGCCGCCCTGGCACTGGCCAATCCGCTTGCGGCCGACATGGCGGTCATGCGCACCAGCCTGCTGCCCGGGCTGGTAGAATCGCTGAAATACAATTTAAACCGTCAGCAGGCACGGGTTTTACTCTTCGAGTCTGGTGTTAAGTATCTTAAGCAAGACAATGATATTTATGAAGAAAGAACTCTGGCGGGTGTGGTCTCAGGAACCGTCCTGCCCGAGCAATGGGCTGCGGAGAAGCGGGCCTTTGACTACTTTGACCTGAAGGCGGATGTCGAAGACTTATTGGCAATGAGTGGCAGTTTGAACGCCATCAGCTTCGAAGCGGCTGAAAATCCGGTTTACCACCCGGGCCAATCGGCAAAAATGAGCCGAAATGGTGAGGAAATCGGCTGGATCGGTGCGCTTCACCCGGTATTGGCGCGCGAAATGGGTCTGACGGCGGCGGTCTTTGCTTTCGAAATGCGCCTGGATGCCCTGCAAAAGGGTGAATTACCTGGATTTTCCGAGGTTTCGCGCTATCCTTCTATTCGACGCGATATCGCTATCATTGTGGATAATTCGCTGGCCGCCGAAAAAGTCTGTAGAACAATACGAGAAGCGGCAGGGGATAAGCTTCATAACCTCGAGTTATTTGACGTCTATAGTGGCAAAGGCATTGATTCCGGGCGAAAAAGTCTCGCATTGGGCTTGACCTTACAGGCGACTTCACGCACTCTTACAGACGCTGATGTCGAGGCCGTCATGGAAAGAGTGTTATCGACACTGAAGACTGAATTTGATGCAACTTTAAGAGATTAGAGAGCAGGCATGGCACTAACAAAAGCAGAAATGGCCGAGCGCCTGTTCGAGGAACTGGGATTGAATAAACGCGAGGCGAAAGAGATCGTCGAGCAGTTTTTCGAAGAGATCCGCGGTGCGCTCGAGCAAGGACACCAGGTAAAACTTTCCGGTTTTGGAAATTTTGATCTGCGCGATAAGAACGAGCGTCCGGGACGCAACCCGAAAACGGGTGAAGAGATCCCGATTACCGCACGTCGCGTTGTGACATTCCGTCCCGGACAGAAACTCAAATCACGAGTAGAGGCATATGCTGGAACCGAGCAACAATAACGAATTGCCCGTGATTCCCGGCAAGCGCTACTTCACCATTGGTGAGGTCAGCGAGCTGTGTGAGGTCAAGCCCCACGTGCTGCGTTACTGGGAACAGGAATTTCCACAGCTTAAACCGGTGAAACGCCGTGGCAACCGCCGCTACTATCAGCGTCAGGATGTCATCATGATCCGCCAGATCCGCAACCTGTTGTACGAACAGGGCTTTACGATCGGCGGTGCACGCCAGAAAATGGCCGGCAACGAGGCCAAGGATGACTCGATTCAGAGTCAACAGATTATTCGCCAGGTTCGCACCGAACTGGAAGATTTGCTGCATATCCTTAAAGCCTGAGCGATTTATTTTTTAACTACCCTTTTTTATTTAGCCCGACATCGATCTGTGGCAAGATCACATTAACGGGGTGTAGCGCAGTCTGGTAGCGCACCGGCATGGGGTGCCGGTGGTCGAAGGTTCAAATCCTTTCGCCCCGACCAAACAATTTGATTGATGAATTCGGATTGATGATTGATGATCGCCGAATTCATCAATCATCAATCATCAATCATCAATCATCAATCTGCAATCATCAATTTCTATGTTCATCAATCATCATTCATAAATCATCAATTCTGGTTTTTCTATGTCCGATCCCTGTTTTAATCCCACTGATAGAATGCTGACCGCCGACGAGGCGATTAACTTCCTGCTCGAACGCGCCAGGCCTGTTTCCGACATGGAACAGATTGACCTGTTCGCGGCGCGTGGCCGGGTGCTGGCCGAGGCGGTGCTGTCGACGATCGATGTGCCGCCGGCCGACAATACGGCGATGGATGGTTACGCAGTGCGGGCGAATGATGTCGCAAATGACGGAATCTTAACGGTCACCCAGCGTATCCCGGCCGGCGTGGTCGGCAAGCCGTTGAATGCGGGTGAAGCGGCACGTATCTTTACCGGGGCGCCGATCCCGGAGGGTGCTGATGCAGTGGTGATGCAGGAGCAGTGTTCACAGGACAGGGATAAACTGACCGTGAATACCAAAGTCTGTGTGGGTGATCATATTCGTCGTCGTGGCGAGGACATTCAGGCTGGCGCAGAGATTCTGCCAGCAGGCACGCGCCTGCGGCCACAGGATATGGGTTTGATTGCCTCGGTGGGGATTCCGGCGATCAAGGTTTGGCGCAGACCGCGGGTCGCCATCTTCTCCACGGGTGATGAACTGGTGGCACCGGGTGAGCAGATTGGCCCGGGTCAGATCTATAACTCGAATCGTTTTATTCTGAATGGCCTGTTGCAGACACTGGATTGCGAGATTATCGATCTTGGCAGTGTGCCGGATTCACTCGAGGCCACCGTGCAGGCCTTGCAGGCCGCGACCAGGGATGCTGACCTGATTATGACCACGGGTGGCGTCTCGGTCGGTGAGGAAGATTATGTGAAAGCGGCGCTGGACCAGCTCGGCAGTGTCGATATGTGGCGGGTGGCGATGAAGCCGGGCAAGCCGGTGGCCTTTGGCCAGCTGGGCGAGAGTGCCTTCATCGGTTTGCCGGGCAATCCGGTTTCGGCCTTTGCGACATTTTGCCTGTTTGCGCGACCGTTTATCCTGCGCATGATGGGCGTGCAGGAAGTCATGCCACGTCGCCTGCCGGTAACCGCCGACTTTGACTGGCCAAAAGAAGGGCCGCGGCGTGAATTTGTGCGTGCCCAACTGCGTGCGGAAGACGGGCTGATGAAAGCCACACTTTACCCTGCCCAGGGTTCAGGGGTGTTAACCTCAACCGTCTGGGCAGACGGTTTTGTCGAGATACCGGAACATACCACGGTGAAACAGGGCGATAGTGTCACCTGGCTGGATTTTCTTGAATTGCTTTCGTGAGCCAGTCGCAGCCATATAAGGATGTTGCCGCCGTCATCCTTGCGGGTGGACGAGGACGACGCGTCGGCGGTGAAGACAAGGGCCTCCTTGAACTGGACGGCAAACCCCTGATCGCGCATGTGATCGATGTTATTGCGCCGCAAGTCGACAGCCTGGTGATCAGTGCCAACCGCAATCTTGAGCAGTACAAGGCCCTTGCCTACCCGGTTATAAGTGATCGGCAGGAAGGCTTCTATGGGCCACTGGCCGGTATTGATGCCGCCCTTGCTGCCACCGACAAGCCGTTTCTGCTTTGCGTGCCCTGTGACACGCCGTTCCTGCCAGCTAACCTGTTGTCGCGCCTGTATGCGGCCCTGCAGGATTCGAACTACCCAATGGCCATTGCCGTGGATGGTGAGCGACAGCATCCGGTGATTAACCTGATGCAGCGATCGGTGCATGCCGATATTCGTAATCGTTTACAACAGGGCAATCTCAAACTGATGCGCTGGATCGAGGAGACCGGCTATGCGAGTGTCGATTTTTCAGATCAACCACAGGCACTGAGTAACCTGAATAGCCTCGATGATATCGCCCTGGTCGGCAAACGTTCCTGACATAGCGCTTGATTCCCTACGCACCAGAAGTGTGCATAAAAAACCATTTGTTAGCGCCAGCTGCACTACTTTGAGTGTGTCTGTATCATATCTGCCTGATATGAGACGGCATGACCCTTGCAGTACAAACCTTATTACATTGCATACAGGTTATTAAGATGATGAATAAGACCCTTGCGATTATCCTGGCCGGTGGGACAGGGGAGAGTTTGTCACCCTTAACCGATGAGCGTACGAAGGCGGCAATACCGTTTGGCGGCAAGTACAGGATTATCGATTTCCCGCTGTCTAATTGCCTGCATTCGGGCCTGCGCCGGGTGCTGGTGTTGACCCAGTACAAGTCGCATTCCCTGCAAAAGCACCTGCGTGATGCCTGGTCGATTTATAACCCGGAGCTGGGCGAATACATTACTGCCGTGCCGCCGCAGATGCGTACCGGGGCCGGCTGGTACAGCGGCACGGCCGATGCTATCTATCAGAATTTGTACCTGCTGGAGAGGAACCCGGCCGAATACGTGATTGTCTTGCCGGGTGACAATATCTACAGGATGGATTATGCGGCATTGTTACAGCAGCACATTACAAACAATGCAGATGTAACGATAGCCTGCACAGCTCCATCGGCAATGAATTCGTCAAACTATTTCGTGGTAGATGCGGACGATAAGCAACGGGTCAGTAATTTTTCACAGAAGGTCGCTGATGACCCTGATAATAACAGCCTTGCCTCACTGGGGATTTATGTCTTCTCCAAGGAACTTCTTATTGAGATGCTCAGCCAGGACCACGCGCAGCCGCAATCTTCCCACGGGCTGGCAGCAGATGTGTTCCCGCAACTGGTCAAGAGCCACCGCGTTTATGCCTACGGCTTTGAAGGTTCGCAGGGCAGGGTAAGCCAGGATGGTTACTGGCGTAACATCGACAACCTGGATGATTTTTATTCAGCCAATATGGATTTACTGAAGTCTTCGCCATCGATAGACTTGTATCAGTCTGACTGGCCTATACGTAGTCATCAGCCGCAGTTCCCGCCCGCGCGAACCGTGCCTGGCGTATTGGGCAATGAAGGCATCGCAATCAATTCGATCATTTCCGCCGGGACAGTTATTGCCGGTGGCAGTGTACAGAACTCGATCCTTTTTTCTAATGTGCATATCGGCGATGAGGCTGTTGTTGAGGACAGTATCCTGTTTGACGGCGTCAGGATTGGCGACGGCGCGCATGTACGAAACTGTATTATCGATAAGGACAACCTGATTCCGGCGGGGAGTCGCATCGGTTTTGATGCCAAGATGGATAAACAACGGTTCAAGATCAGCAGCGAAGGGATAATCGCGATAGGTAAGTCATCCCTGTCAGCAGCAGGCGGCGCATAAAATCATTGCGATGTGTCTTTATTTGTTGAGCATGGCACGCAGGCTGTCCAGTGTGGCTTCACCTTCCGCACGGGCGGCCTCCGGGTCCTCGTTCTTGCCTTCACGCTGGATGACATCATCGGGAAGTTCATCGAGGAAGCGGCTGGGTTCGCACTCGATTGTTTCACCAAAACGTTTGCGGCGTGCCGCGTAACTGAAGGTCAGGGTGCGCTGGGCGCGGGTAATGCCGACATAGGCAAGACGACGCTCTTCTTCGATATCACCGGCCTCGATACTGGTGCGATGTGGCAGGATGTCTTCCTCCATGCCCACCATGTAGACATGCGGAAATTCGAGCCCCTTGGCTGCATGCAGGGTCATCAGGTGGACGTGATCACCTTCCTGTTCATCATCACGGTCGAGAATATCCAGCAAGGTCAGGCGCGCCACCAGATCACCGAGCGTGGCATCATGCATGTTCGGGCGCTTGGCAAGACGCTCCAGCCATTCGACCAGTTCCATGACATTGTCCATACGGCGTTCGGCGGCCTTTTCATCGGCACAGGTATCTGCCAGCCATTGCTGGTAATTGATCTCGGCGAGTAACTGCTTGACGACCTGCAGAGGGGGTTCAGACTCGGTCTGGTAGGACATGCGTGCCAGCCAGTCGGCAAAATCACGGACCTTGCGCAGGGCGCGGGTCGACAGATGCTCGTCGAGGTCGGCATCATGGCAGGCGGTGTACAGGCTGAAATTCTTCGCATGCGAAAAGGCCACCAGTTTTTCCACCGTCCCCGGGCCGATCTCGCGGCGTGGCGTATTGATAATGCGTAGCATGGCGTTGTCGTCATCCGGGTTGGCGAGGACACGCAGATAACCCATGATGTCCTTGATCTCGGTATAGGCGAAAAACGACGTGCCGCCACTCAGGTAATAGGGGATATTGAATTCGCGCAGGGAGCGTTCAAACAGGCGTGACTGATGGTTGCCGCGATAAAGAATGGCATAGTCACCATAGCTGGTGAGCCTGGTAAACTTGTGATGCATGATGCGGTTGATAACCTTTTCCGCCTCGCGTTCTTCATTGGCGCCGCGAATCACCTGCATCGGTTCGCCGAACCCCAGCTCACTCCACAGGGCCTTTTCAAATATATGCGGGTTATTGGCAATCAGCTGGTTGGCGGCCTTGAGGATGCAGCCCATGGAACGGTAGTTCTGTTCCAGCTTGATCAATTTCAGGCCTTTGAAGTCTTCCGCGAGCAAGGCCAGGTTTTCCGGCTGTGCGCCACGCCAGGCGTAAATCGACTGGTCATCGTCGCCGACTACGGTCAGGCAGCCCCGCTCACCGACCAGTTGCCTGACCAGTTCGTACTGCGTGGAATTGGTATCCTGGTATTCGTCGACCAGCAGGTAACGGATATTCGAACGCCAGCGCTGCAGGATCTTGTCGTTGTCTCTGAACAGGCGCACGGGCAGGAAGATAAGATCATCAAAGTCGACGGCGTTACAGGCCTGCAGATGACGATCGTAGGCCTCGTAGAGCTCCGCCGCACGGGCATAGAGGGGGTCGTCGACTGTGCGTTGTGCATCAGCATGGCTGATACAGGCGGACTTCCAGCGCGAGATCTGGTTACGGAACTGGCGTATCCGCTCTTCACTCTCGCCGCGGCTCAGTTCGGTCAGCACCGCCATGCTGTCCTGGTCATCGTAGATGGAGAAACCCTTTCTGTAGCCCAGCGTCGACAGTTCACGGCGGATGATATTCAGGCCCAGGGTATGAAACGTGCTGATGCGCAAGCCCTTGGCGACGTCGGCGCTGAGCAGGCCGGCAATACGCGCCTTCATCTCGCGGGCGGCCTTGTTGGTAAAGGTGACTGCGGCTATCTGGCGTGCCTCGAGGCCATGGGTGCGGATTAACTCGGCAATCTTATAGGTAATAACACGGGTTTTGCCACTGCCGGCACCGGCCAGTACGAGTACGGGACCGGCCAGGTATTCAACGGCTTCACGCTGGCGGGGATTTAGCGACTGCAATGACACGGTGGGTATTAACTATTTGATATCAGTGATATTTGAAGAAAACGATAACTTCACGGGGATGTTTGCTGGCGGTCATCATAGGGCCGCAATCTTACTCGATACCGGAGGTTAATAACAGCAAAGCTTGTGCGGAACCGGCCTTTGGCATGGCCTGCCTATTCCGGGCTGATTTTTTCAACCCGTATCTGAAAATCTGCGTTCAGGCCGTCCTGCCGCTGCGTGGAGTAGGTGATGCCCTTGCTGCTGCTGTGCGCCTCTTGCTGAATGCCGCCAATCGACAGCCACTCACCGAGGTTGCCGCGCAGCGTGGTCCGGGCCTGCTGGATATCAAAGCTCTGTTGCCCATGCCGGTTCAGGGAAATACTGTGCGGGCTGATATCGACAATGACCTGCTCGCCGCTCAAACGGGGCAGCACATAGAAACCGGTAGTGGCATTTTTGTACTGGATGCTTTCCCGCTGTGTGCCGAAGCGGTCAACGCTGCGTTCCGGTACCGGCACCAGTTGCCCGACCTGGATAAACGCCTGGCGGCCGTCGAGGGTATGAACCGTCTGCGTGCCGTTTTCGGCGGAGCGACCTGTGGACTCATGTAACTTGAGCCGGGCCGTGCCGGGCTTATTCAACTCTATCCGGGCATCCCCCGAGCGGATGGTGCCGGAGGCGCCGATGCCGTGCCGGGAGACGGTATCCGCCTGCTGTTTGCGGACGCTGATACGCAGACGCTGCGGTGCGCGGTCCAGTTGGTTGATGATGTCGCGTACCTGCTCGAGGGAGGCTGCCGGTGCGCGTACAATCAGGTTAAAGCCCTCGCCGGTGACGGCGGCATCCTCGCCGAGCATCGGCTTGATCACCGGGATGATCTCATTGGCCGTGCGGTGCTGGAGGGGAAACATCTCGATGCGGTCGGCCGCCAACAGCATATTCGTAATAAACAGCAGTAGAACGGCAAGTACACGGACGGATATTCGGTATGTCATAGAGGTTTCCTGTTCACAGGTATAAGCGGCGCAGGTTGGGGTCTTCAATACTGACATCCCACATCGTGTTAAATTCCTTGCTGCGCTCCCTGACTTCGCGCGGGGCATTGAAGTGAAACTCGCCCTTGAAGCTGTCCGTGCGAGGCAGTTTTGCCCAGCCACGATCATCAACAATCAGCCATGCCTCGTTGAATTCCCTGAAATCCCTGCCTTGCAGGTGAATGTCGATATGGCTGCTCAGGCGCTGGCTCAGTTCGACGAGGCGATGGCCATGTTTAACAATGTGTTCGCTATTCTGGATCAGGATGCGTACCTTCGACTTCGGACTGCGCATGGCCAGTTGTTTGACGGCCTGATAGAAATCCTCATTGTCGAAGATCGCCGGCTCGAGGTCACGGCTGATCACATCGAGCCTGAAGGTGGCCGGCAAGACCATGTGCAGGCAGGCCACGGCGGCCTCATCTCGCGCCTCGCTGTAGAGGACTACATCGTCGCCAAGACGGGCCTGTTGCAGGGCTTGTTCAAAATCTGTGTGCATGCTGTATCACCATATACGGATTACTCAGCCTGAGAGTAAAGATAACGTATCTTGCTGTATTTGCCAGTGGTTATTCTACCGGCAACGCTGCATCGGGTAATGGGGGATGCCGGCATCAGGAAATTCATTACCACAGATATCAAAGCCGCACTTGCGGTAAAAGTCCACGGCCCGGGTTTGGGCGTTCAGTCGCAGGCAATCGATCTGTTGCATGTCGGCATGTTCGATCAGAAATTCGAGCATCGTCTTGCCAACGCCCTGTTGACGCCAGTCTTGCAGAACCGACATGCGACCGATATGGGTATACCCTGTATCGCTATCATAGCACAGCCGCGACGTTGCCAGCGCTCCGTGCTCTGGATGGATGACGAGCAGGTGCAGGCACTCCGCGTCCAGGTCGTCCCACTCGAGGGCCTCGGGGACATGCTGTTCATTGATAAAGACCTGCTCGCGAACAGAACGGATGGCAGCCTGGTCGGCGGCATCGAGCCAGTCGGCGATACGAATCTGCCACTCAGTCATCAAAGTAGACCAGGCCGTGCTCCCACCACGCGCACAGCAGGTCGGCATTCCCGGCGTTTTGCAGATAACGACCTAATGTTTCGCAATCATACTGACGCTGATTGCAGAGCCAGCGCACCAGCCCGGCCTGCCCGGGCGGGATGGCGGCAGTTTCACCGTCGATATATAACTGCAGGCCATGCTCAGCTTCAATGTAGGCGAAACGGCTTTGCAGGTCCCTGAGCAGTCGTGGATGACTTGAACACAGTTCAATAAACAAGGCCGGGTCAGACTCGCTATGCAGCGGAATACCCTTTTCCAGGCGGACGCCGGTATAAGTGACAAAGCGTGCAAACCAGTCATCGATCTCCGCATCACTGCCCGGTATCTGCCGGATCATTTCCCGGATACGCTGTCGCGCGGCGGGCTTGATTTCGCCATTGTGGGGGTCGGCGGTGATCGCGCCATCCCGAAAACGTACATCGTCACCATGTTGCAGGGTGCGCTGGTCGATATAGTCACCGAGCAGTTCCAGCTGTGTGGCGGCGCGAAAACCGATCGAGTAAGTCATGCAGGGCGCATCACTGACACCGTGATGCTGGACCCCGGGCGGCAGGTAGAGCATGTCGCCGGGCTGCATGATAAATTCCTGCTCGGCCTCGAACGCGGCGAGGATACGCAGGTCGAGACCGGGGATAAGTTTCTCTTCGCCCTGTACTTGCGTGTTGATTTGCCAGACACGCGTGCCCAGCCCCTGGATGAGAAAGACATCATATTGGTCGGTATGCGGGCCAACCGTGCCCTGGGGGGCGGCGTAGCTGGCCATGACATCGTCCATGCGCCAGGCTGGCAGGAAATCAAGGTTATCAAGGAGCTGGTTGAGCTCGGGGATGTAACGATCCAGGTCCTGGACCAGAAATGTGTAATGTGATTCCGGCAGGCTGGTGAAGTCTTCCTCACGGAACGGCCCGTGCCGGACCTGCCAGGGCGTCTCGCCGTGCTCCTGGATCAGCCGCGAGGCGATACCTTCTTCGCAGGCGAGCCCGGCCAGTTCTTCCGGGGTGAGTGGGTCCTTGAAACCGGCCAGGGCATTTTTGATAAACAACGGTTTTTGCTGCCAGTAATCACGGACAAATATTTCCGCATCGATGCCGTCTGGAAAATTAATGGAATTGTTCATCGTTTCAGTTACACACGGGCTGGTTTTTACGCTGTCCTGCCGGGGCAGAAAAACGCTTCTCTCGTCCTGTTCAGCACTATCACTGCTGTCCCCTTAACATAAGCCTGACAAGCGGTAAGCTTCCGATAAATAAGGTAAC
>NZ_JAVVES010000074.1:0-12035 GCF_032250955.1 Sulfuriflexus sp.
CATGGTAGTTTTGTTCCGTTATTGTTTGTATACGCATATTCTACCGGCTTTGCCGGTTAAATCCGACAGACTCCTAGAAACCAGAAATTACCGAATTTTACTAACAACCATTAAAAAACAATTAGTTACAATCAATTCAAATAATTTGAGCAACACTCAATATGGCAAACTATAGCACTTAGTGCTATAGTTTCTAAAAGCACATCAGGACGATCAATGCGAATAATAAAAACAAAGCTATTTTCAGGCTGGGTAGATGATGAAGGCGTTACTAATGAAATGCTATGTGATGCTATATCGGAAATGGAAGAAGGATTGTTCGAGGCGAACCTGGGTGGCAATGTCTATAAGAAACGGATTGCCAGACAAGGCAGAGGGAAAAGCAGCGGCTTTAGAACGCTTATCGCCACAAAACTGGATGATATTGCTTTCTTCATGTATGGGTTCTCTAAGAATCAGAGGGCAAATATCAGTAAGAAGGAATTAAGAGCATTGAAGATGCTGGCTGAGCAGTTACTAGGATATAGTACCCAGGGCCTTGCAAAGGCGATTGATGCTAAAGAATTTATAGAGGTAGAGTGTGATGAAGAAGTCAATTCTTGAAACAGTGTACAGTACAGCAAAGGGCTTGCATGAGGCAGAGGTATTAGATGCCAAGACTATGCGTGAGTTTGATGCTTTGTGCCTGCCTCCTGTAAAAACTTATAGCGCCAGACAAATACGAAATATTCGCCTTAAGAATAAAGCGAGCCAAGGTGTTTTCGCTGTCTATCTAAATACGAGTGCATCAACAATACAAAAGTGGGAAAGTGGCGCAAAGAAACCTAGTAGTGCATCACTTAAGCTACTTAATATCGTAGACAGAAAAGGTCTCGAGATCTTGGCCTAACCCCACAGGTAGGTCGGATTGAACCGCCCCGGGTTTTGAGGAGGCTCTAACATCTGAGAGAGTTTCGGCATGGGCACGTCGGATTTACTTTACTTTAGAACCCTATGGGTTCATTAAGCATTTCCTACGCTCCGCTACGGTCACGCCATGTTCCGCATGTCTAATCCGACCTACTGGATTCCGGCATTCGGAATGACGAGTGGTTTATTCCCTCACCTTGGCCCTGCTACTTCGTCATGAATGCTTTAACTCCCTCTCCCTCCGGGAGAGGGTTGGGGTGAGGGGGCTTCAATCAGGCATTGCTTGTTTCATATTGATTCGCTTAGTAGGTTTCAGGATGGGCACGTCGGATTACGCCATGTTCTACATGTCTAATCCGACGGGTTCTATTTCGCCATAATGACGGGGTGTTTTTGGACGGATACTGACTGCGAGCGGGCAGGGGTTTACTGTCGACGCATAGCCTATAGCGGCGGGTTTATACCTGAACTGGCCAATAAAGCGGCCATAATCACGTCTAAAAATAACCACAAATACATATAAAACAGTTAGATAAATACCTTGAAACAGGCCATAAAACCGGCCAAAATGGGTGTATGAAGAATACGACCCCGGATTTTACACCTTATATACCATCAGATGCCGCCCTGGCAGGTTCTTCCGTGCCGGATAAGGCGACAGCACTGATGGTGGCAGCCGCCGAGCTTACCGGCCAGCTGGCAGACAAGACGCGCCAGACGATCACCCGGCACATGGCGGTGATCAACTCGTATTACTCGAACCTGATTGAGGGGAACAATACCCGGCCGCATGATATTCGTCAGGCACAGGCGGGGGCGTTCTCTCGGGATCAGACGGCGCGGGATCTGCAGATGGAGTCACTGGCGCATATCCATGTGCAGGAATGGATCGCCGATCAGGCCGCGAGCCTGGATACCTTGTTCACACCGGCCTTCATCCAGGCCATCCACCGTGAGTTCTATGCGCAGATCCCGGCCTCACTGCACCAGATCAAGGACATCAATGATGACGAGGTGAGAACGGTGGTTCCCGGTGCCTGGCGCGAGCATGAGGTCCGTGTTGGGCAACATATCGCACCTGATCAACATCATGTTGCCGCCCTGATGGAAAGGTTGTGCCAGGTTTATCATCCAGACCGGTACCGGGGAGATCGCAAGATCATCGCGATCATGTGTGCGCATCATCGGCTTGCCTGGGTGCATCCGTTCTCAGATGGGAACGGTCGCGTGAACCGTTTGTTTACCGATGCGGCGTTACGCGCCATCGATATGAAGAGCAGCGGGGTGTGGTGCCTAAGCCGAGGACTTGCCCGTGCGTCTGTGCAGTATAAAGCCGCACTGGCCAATGCCGACAGTGTACGGCAGGGCAACCTTGATGGGCGAGGAGTGTTAAGCGAGACGTCATTACTGGCCTTTTGTGAGTTCATGTTGGACACCGCACAGGATCAGGTTCACTACATTAGCCGCCTGTTGAGCTTGAAGAACATGCGCGATCGCATGGCGGCCTATGTGCAGGCCCGTAATGATAATCGGGTACCCGGCTACGCCGGGCTTAAAGCGGTTGCGGTGAATGTTTTATATAGCGCTTTTGTGGAAGGGGCGATCTCCCGTGCACGGGCGATCAGTCTGTGTGAAGGCATGGCCGAACGCTCGGCCAGGCGCTTACTTGCGCAACTCAAGGAAGACGGGCTGTTGAGTGAAACCTCATCACGTTCTGATTTAACCTGGGAGATCCCGGAGCATGTCGAGGCCTGGTATTTTCCAGAGTTAACGCCGGGGATGAGATAGAAGAGGTTCTATTGTCGGATTACTTAGGATGCCTCAGAATTCCATATGTAGGTCGAATTAGGAGTGGAAACGACGTGACCGTAGCGGAGCGTAGGAAATACTTGATAAAACCCGCAGGGGTTTTGAAGTGAATCCGACAGCAGGTTTTACATGGGCACGTCGGATTACGCCATGTTCCACATGTCTAATCTGACCTATGGTCTGGGTATTTTATCCCCTCACCCTAACCCTCTCCCTGAGGGAGAGGGGAAAAACTCTAGGATGAGGGGATAAAGATTAACCGCAATTCAGGGGGCCGCCGTCGGGGGCGGTTTCGGACAGCCGGGTACGACCTGAATTCGAGAGGATCACGGCCTTGGTCCATTCGGGGTGATCGGGGTCGCAGAAGGTGTAGGTGCCATTGGTGCCGGGGGAGAAGCCGGTGGCCTGGTAAACGACTTTGCGGCGTCGCCCTGAGGTGATGGTAATGCCGTTGTCCTTGCCGCTCTCGAGGCGTAGCAGGCTTTCTCCGGCGTCCCGCTCGCGGTTGGCATTGGTGTCGGCGAAGGTGATCCAGCCCTTGTGCCAGCCCTCTGTGAGGCCACAGTTCACGCCGTCGGGGCTGCGGCACATGACGACACGATGGCCGCGCTTGACGGCTTCGCTGCGCGCATAGTGCAGGTGGGAGATAAACGTGTTGATTTCAGTGGTGAGGTGATTACGTTGCACGAGCCCGGTGAAGGCCGGAATTGCCGTGGTGGTGAGCACGGCGGCGATGCTCATGGTGCTCATTAGCTCCAGCAGTGTGAGGCCACGCTGGTGAAAAAAAGTGGGGATATCCATATCCACCTCCCATTCCATGTGAAGAGCCCGTCCATGGGCAGTTTCAGACTACGTTAGTCGGGAAGGGGATGGTGTACGAATTGGCTTATTATGCCTTCAGTCGATCACTGATACGGCTGACAGCATTAGTCAGGTTGTCCATGCTCGTGGCATAGGAGAGGCGCACATAGCCGGGGGCACCGAAGGCGGAACCTGGCACCAGGGCGACGCCGGCCTCGGTGAGCAGGGTCTCGGCAAAGGCGACGTCGTCCTCGCTGCCCAGTTTCTGCATGGCCTCATGGACGTCAGGAAAGGCGTAGAAGGTGCCATCTGAAGGCAGGCAGCTAAAGCCGGGCAGTTCATTCAGCGCGGCGATGAGCACATCGTGACGCTGCTTGAAGGCCGCGACCATTTCACCAATGCAGTCCTGCGGGCCTTCGAGCGCGGCCTGGGCAGCGGCCTGGGCGATGGAGCAGGCATTGGAGGTGCTTTGTGACTGCACTTTCTTCATGGCGCCGATAAGCTCGGCGGGGCCGCCGGCATAGCCGATACGCCAGCCGGTCATTGAATAGGCCTTGGAGACGCCGTTGAGGACGATAGTGCGTTCATACAGCGCCGGACAGGCCATGACGATGTTCACAAACGGTTCCTCGGTCCAGAGGATATGCTCGTACATGTCATCGGTGGCGATCAGTAGCTGCGGGTGACGCAGCAGCACCTCGCCGAGGGTGGCCAGCTCGGCCTTGCTGTAGGCGACACCGGTCGGGTTGGAGGGGCTGTTCAGCACGACCAGCCGGGTTCTGGGCGTGATCGCCGCCTCCAGCTGCGCCGGGGTGATCTTGAAATGCTGTTCGATGCCGGCCTCGATGATCACCGGCGTGGCATCGGCGAGCAGGACCATATCCGGGTAGGAGACCCAGTAAGGGGCCGCGATAATGACCTCGTCGCCGGTATCCAGCAGGGCCTGGGCGAGGTTGTAAAAGCTCTGTTTGCCACCGGTCGAGACCAGGATCTGCTCCGGCGCATAGCTGAGGCCGTTGTCACGCTGGAATTTATCGATCACGGCCTGTTTCAGGCCGGCGGTGCCGTCGACGGCGGTGTATTTGGTCTCGCCCCGCTGGATGGCCTGCCTGGCGGCTTCCTTGATGTGCTCGGGGGTGTCAAAATCCGGTTCCCCGGCGCCGAGACCAATAATGTCTTCGCCGGCTGCACGCAGGGCCTTGGCGCGCGCGGTCACGGCCAGGGTGGGCGAAGGTTTAATGCGTTGTACGCGTTGCGAAAGCTTTATGTCCACAGAAAATGCTCAAGTAAGGCCCGATTAACGAGCACGTAAAACAAAACGGCTGTAATATACTGGATTGATCCTCGAAAGACCATGAATTAAGCCAATGTTATCCCGACCATTCCAACTTGAATCGAACTACACCCCCGCCGGTGATCAACCGGCCGCGATTGAGGGCCTCATCGATGGCCTGTCGGCCGGCGAGGCGGGCATGACCCTGCTCGGCGTGACCGGTTCGGGCAAGACCTTCACCATAGCCAATGTCATCCAGGAATTACAGCGCCCGGCGATTATTATGGCGCCGAACAAGACCCTGGCCGCGCAGTTGTATGGCGAGATGAAGGAGTTTTTCCCGCACAACGCGGTGGAGTACTTCGTTTCCTATTACGACTACTACCAGCCCGAGGCCTATGTGCCGAGTTCGGACACCTTTATCGACAAGGATGCCTCGATCAACGAACACATCGAGCAGATGCGCCTGTCGGCGACCAAGGCCATCATGGAGCGCAAGGATACGATCGTGGTCGCCTCGGTCTCGGCCATTTACGGCCTTGGTGATCCGAAACTCTATCTGGGCATGATCCTGCACCTGGTACGCGGCGAGCCGATTGAGCAGCGCTACCTGCTGCGCCGCCTTGCTGAACTGCAATACAAGCGCAACGATACCGAGTTACGCCGTGCCACCTACCGTGTGCGTGGCGAGGTGATCGATGTCTTCCCGGCCGACTCTGATCGCGAGGCGATCCGGATCGAGTTGTTTGATGACGAGATCGAGCAGCTCAGTTACTTTGACCCGTTAACCGGGGAAGTGCTGCGCCGCGTGCCGCGCCTGACGATTTACCCGAAGACGCACTATGTGACGCCGCGCCAGACCCTGCTCGACGCGATTGAGCAGATCAAGGTCGAGTTGAAGGAACGTCTTGAGCAACTGCGCTCGGTAGACAAGCTCGTCGAGGCGCAGCGTCTCGAGCAGCGCACCAATTTTGACATCGAGATGATCCAGGAACTGGGTTATTGCTCGGGTATCGAAAACTATTCACGTTACCTCTCCGGACGCGAGCCGGGGCAGGCGCCGCCGACTTTCTTTGATTATCTGCCCGAAGATGCCTTGCTCGTGATCGACGAGTCGCATGTCACCGTGCCGCAGGTTGGCGGCATGTACAAGGGTGACCGTTCGCGGAAGACCACCCTGGTCGAATATGGTTTCCGTTTGCCTTCGGCGCTTGATAACCGGCCGTTGCGGTTTGATGAGTTCGAGAAACTGATCCCGCAAACGATCTATGTCTCGGCCACCCCCGGGCCTTATGAAAAGGAACACTCCGGCCAGATAATCGAGCAGGTCGTGCGCCCGACCGGCCTGATAGACCCGGAAGTCGAGGTCCGTCCCGTGGCGACGCAGGTCGATGACCTGCTGTCCGAGGCGCGTCTGCGCATCGCCCAGGGCGAGCGCGTGCTGGTGACGACCCTGACCAAGCGGATGTCGGAAGACCTCACTGATTACCTGGCCGAGCACGATATACGGGTGCGTTACCTGCACTCTGACATTGAGACGGTCGAGCGCATGGAGATCCTGCGTGACCTGCGCCTGGGCGAGTTTGATGTGCTGGTCGGTATCAACCTGTTGCGCGAGGGGCTCGATATCCCCGAGGTGTCACTGGTGGCTATTCTGGATGCCGACAAGGAAGGTTTCCTGCGTTCCGACCGCTCCTTGATCCAGACCATGGGGCGTGCCGCGCGTAATCTTCACGGCAAGGCGATCCTGTATGCCGATAAAATCACCGGGTCCATGGAGCGCGCGATGGGGGAGACCTCGCGACGCCGCGAGAAGCAGATTGCCTATAACAAGGAACATGGCATCACGCCGAAGAGTGTGGAAAAGGCCGTGCATGATGTCATGGAGGCAGGTTTTGCCGGCATGAAGGGGAATGCGCGGCAATATGCCCGGGTCGCCGAAGATGTGATTGAGTATGCCGCGATGTCACCGGCGCAACTTGAGAAGAAGATCGCGGAAATGGAGCAGCAGATGTATAAACATGCGCAGAACCTCGAGTTCGAGGAGGCCGGCCGCCTGCGTGACGAAATCGCGCATATTCGGGAAAGCAATATGGGACTGCTTGAAGCCGGTACGTCCAGGGCTAAAAAGGCGGGCTAGCATGTAAACAGAGCGTCCTTTCTCCCTCCAACGAAGCGTCCCTTCTCCCTTCGGGAGAAGGACAGGATGAGGGAATATGCTTGGGTTCAGGGCATTTATTCACGGTTAGGCTGTATTTTATCCCCTCACCCCAACCCTCTCCCTGAGGGAGAGGGAGTATAGGGTAGACATGCCCCATATTATGTTAATATTCATGGTCTTGGTATGAATAGTTAGATTACAGTAATCAGGAAGCAGATTTTATAATGACAAAACGAGCACTTATAACAGGGGTGACGGGGCAGGACGGGGCCTATCTGGCGGAATTTCTACTCAAAAAGGGTTACGAGGTGCACGGTATCAAGCGCCGCGCCTCGTCGTTCAACACAGACCGGATCGATCACCTTTACCAGGACCCGCATGTCTCGGGTCGCCAGTTTATCCTGCATTACGGCGATTTGAGTGATTCGACCAACCTGATTCGCATTGTCCAGGAAGTCCAGCCTGACGAGGTCTACAATCTCGGTGCCCAGAGTCATGTGGCGGTTTCCTTCGAGAGTCCGGAATACACGGCGGATACGGTCGGGCTTGGCGCGCTGCGCATCCTTGAGGCGATCCGTATCGCGGGGCTGGAGAAGAAGACCCGCTATTACCAGGCATCGACCTCCGAGTTGTTCGGTGAGGTGCAGGAGATCCCGCAGAAGGAAACCACGCCGTTTTATCCGCGTTCGCCTTATGCTGCTGCCAAGTTGTATGCCTACTGGATCACGGTGAACTACCGCGAAGCGTATGGCATGTATGCCTGCAACGGTATCCTCTTCAACCATGAATCACCGGTACGCGGTGAGACCTTCGTGACCCGCAAGATCACCCGTGCCATGGCGCGTATCAGCCTGGGTCTGCAGGACTGTGTCTACCTCGGCAACATGAATGCGCTACGTGACTGGGGGCATGCCAAGGATTATGTCGAGATGCAGTGGCTGATGCTGCAACAGGACGAGCCGGAGGATTTCTGTATTGCCACCGGCGTGCAATATTCGGTGCGTGATTTCTGTAACACGGCCTATGGCCATCTTGGCAAGAGTATTCGCTGGGAAGGCGATGGCGTTGATGAGAAGGGTTATGATGCCGAAACCGGCCAGTGCATTGTGGCGGTTGACCCGCGTTACTTCCGCCCGACAGAGGTTGAAACCCTGCTGGGTGACCCGTCAAAGGCAAAGGAAAAACTTGGCTGGGAGCCGAAGATCACCTTTGATGAAATGGTGCATGAAATGATGGAGCATGACCTGGAACTCGCCAAGCGCGATGCCCTGGTGACGAAACACGGTTTCAGGGCCTATGACTACCATGAATGATGGGGCTGAAAATAGATGTTTGCTTCTCGTCATTCTGGCGAATGGCTAGTTGTTCCATCAGAAGGCCGGGATGAGGGTGCAAATAAAACAATGTGTCGTCGAATCTAAATCCCCTCACCCTAACCCTCGGATAGAACCACTAACCATTCGCCTAAGCTGTCAAACGACGACAGCCAAGGCGCTGGTTATCCCGAAGGGAGAGAGAATTAACGGGACAGCAGTGAAACAACATCAATAAAATAATAGTGATTGATAATACCTGTATGAAGAAAGACGCAAAAATTTATGTCGCCGGCCACCGTGGCCTGGTGGGCGCTGCGATCACGCGCCAACTCGAGTCGCAGGGTTTCAGTAACGTGATTACCCGCACGCATGCCGAACTGGACTTATGCGACCAGGCCGCCGTGCGGGACTTCTTCGCCGCGGAAAAACCCGAGTACGTGATCCTGGCTGCAGGCAAGGTGGGAGGGATTCACGCGAACAATACCTACCCGGCCGAGTTTATTTACGAAAATATCATGATCGAGGCGAATGTCATCGACGCTGCCTACCGCAATAATGTACAGCGTTTATTGTTCCTGGGGAGTTCCTGCATTTACCCCAGGCATGCCGAACAGCCGATGCGTGAAGAGACGCTGTTAACCGGCGAGCTTGAATCCACCAATGAACCCTATGCGCTGGCCAAGATTGCCGGCATCAAGATGTGTGAGTCTTATAACCGCCAATATGGCACGGATTACCGTTCGGTGATGCCGACTAACCTTTACGGCCAGGGTGACAATTTCCACCCGGAAAACTCGCATGTTATCCCGGCGCTGATACGGCGCTTTCATGAAGCCAGGTTGCGCGGAGACAAAGAGGTCGTTGTGTGGGGTACCGGTAATGCCAGGCGTGAGTTCCTGCACGTTGATGATATGGCCGCCGCGTCGTTGTTTGTGCTGCAACTGGATAATGCCACTTATAAAGCCAATACGCAGGCGATGCTTTCACAGATTAATATCGGTACCGGCGCTGATTGCACGATTCGTGAAATGGCGGAAACGGTTAAACGTGTCGTAGGTTTTGAAGGTGAATTGATCTTTGATGATTCCAAACCCGATGGCCCGCCCAGAAAGCTGCTCGATGTCTCTCGTATAAAAGCGATGGGTTGGGAGCATGCGATCTCTCTTGAAGAAGGGCTTGCATCCACTTTTGAATGGTTCAAGGCAAACGAAGGCCGCTTTCGCGCCTGATTGAGAGCGTATAAAAATGATACCCATTATTCTTTCAGGTGGCTCGGGCAGTCGCCTGTGGCCATTGTCGCGGGAAAGTTATCCCAAGCAGTTTTTGCCGTTGGTCTCGGAGTACAGCATGCTGCGCGAGACGCTGGAGCGTTTGCAGGGGCTGGATGGATTGGCTCAACCTATCGTCGTGTGTAATGAGGAACACCGTTTCCTCGTGGCTGAGCAACTGCGCGAAATGCAGCTGGTGCCGCAGGCCATAGTACTGGAGCCCGAGGGCCGCAATACCGCACCGGCTGTTGCCATTGGCGCACTGGCTGCACTGGAACAGGATGAAGATGCCCTGTTACTTGTCCTGCCCGCGGATCACGTCATTGAACATGTCTCTGCCTTCCACGCCAGCCTGGCAGTGGCCAGTGCCGCCGCCAGGGCAGGCGAGCTGGTGACCTTCGGTATTGTGCTAACCGCGCCCGAAACCGGTTACGGCTATATCAAGGCAAACGAGCATTATGACAAGTCGCAGCCATGCCGCAGCCTTGCAGTAGAACACTTTGTCGAAAAACCTGATTTGGCCACGGCCACGTCCTACCTGAGCTCGGGCGATTACTTCTGGAACAGCGGGATGTTTATGTTCAAGGCCTCCGCTTACCTGGCGGAACTGGCGCAGCATGCGCCGGCGATGCTCGGCAAGTGCCGGGATGCGTATTCGGCCGCCATACGCGATATGGACTTTGTGCGTCTCGGCGAGGACGCCTTCATGAGTATTCAGGCGGACTCGATCGATTACGCGGTAATGGAAAAAACTGCCAGGGCCGTCGTGGTGCCGCTGGATGCCGGCTGGAACGACATCGGTTCCTGGTCGGCTCTTTCGGCAGTCTCGGCGCAGGATGAGCAGGCGAATGTCGTCAGCGGTGATGTGTTGATAGAAGACAGCCATCATTGCTATGTGCGCTCAGAGAGCCGTCTGGTGGCGGCTATCGGTGTGCGGGATCATGTTATCGTCGAAACGGCGGACGCGGTTCTGGTCGCCTCCCGGGATAGAGCGCAGGACGTCAAACGAATCGTTGAACGCTTGAAGCTGGAAGAACGTAGCGAGCGTTTGCACCATCGGCGTGTATTCAGGCCATGGGGCAGTTACGAAAGCATTGATGAAGGCGAGCGCTTCCTCGTAAAACGGATTATTGTCAACCCGGGTGCCAGTTTGTCCTTGCAAATGCATGCGCACCGGGCGGAGCACTGGGTGGTCGTGACCGGCACGGCCAGGGTCACGCGAGGGGATGAGATTGTGGAACTGCATGAAGACCAATCCACCTATATCCCCGTGGGCACGAAACATCGTCTGGAGAACCCGACCAAAGTGCCGCTGGAGATCATCGAGGTGCAGACGGGCGGCTATCTCGGTGAAGACGACATCGTGCGTTTTGATGATATCTATGGTCGTTAGGCAAAAACGGCTGGGTAATTTGATGCCGGGATTTATCTGACAGGGAAAGATTCATGAGTCGTTTGACTGACATGCCGGTATGGAAAGCATTACAACAACATCAGGAGTCACTGGCGTCACATTCATTGCGTGACATGTTTGCCGCCGATACGAAGCGTTTCAACAGTTTCTCTCTTCAGTTCGGGGATATCCTCCTCGATTATTCAAAAAACCAGGTGTCCAAAGACACCATGGCCTTGTTATATGAACTGGCCGAGCAGTGCGACTTGAGCGACTGGATTGATCGCATGTTCAGGGGTGAGCAGATCAACCATACCGAGCAGCGCGCCGTATTACACACGGCGTTGCGCAAACAGGCGAATGCGCCGGTTTATGTGGCCGGTGTCGATGTCATGCCCGAGGTGAGAGAGGCATTGGCCCGCATGAGATCACTTGCCGGGCGCATTCGTGCGGGTGAATGGAAAGGCTTCAGTGGTCAGCCGATAACCGATATCGTTAATCTTGGCGTGGGTGGCTCGGACCTGGGGCCAAAAATGGTCGCGGCGGCCTTGCATCCTTATGGTCAGCCCGGCCTTCATGTGCATTTTGTCTCGAACGTGGACCCCAGTCACATTAGTGACACCTTGCGTACGCTCAACCCGGCGACAACATTGTTTATTATCTCCTCGAAGAGTTTCACCACTCAGGACACACTCGCGAACGCGGCAGTGGCCCGCAAGTGGATTACGGCGGTGTCGGTCGACACTGCTGCCATTAGCCGGCACTTTGTTGCTGTTACGAATAATATTACTGCGGCCAGCGAGTTCGGCATTGCTGCTGAGAATATTTTCAAGATGTGGGACTGGGTAGGGGGGAGATATTCTCTCTGGTCTGCGATTGGTTTGTCGGTGGCCATTTATATCGGCATGGAAAACTTCGAGGCGCTGCTCGACGGTGCCCGTGAAATGGATGAGCATTTTCAAACCGCGCCCTGGCAGGAGAACCTGCCCGTGACCCTGGCCCTGATAGGTATCTGGTATATTAATTTCGGCTCTTCGGAAAAATTAGTGGGTAAAAATATAGCGAATTTGGAGCAATAGAGATAGTTTTCTGGAAATTGGAGGGT
>NZ_JAVVES010000075.1:0-11765 GCF_032250955.1 Sulfuriflexus sp.
GGTAAGAGCAACTGACACTAAAAAGCCCGGCCTGCTTTCGCAGGCCGGGCTTTTTAGTCATCTGTAATGGCCTGGCTTACTCGCCGGCAACCACTACCTTGACGGTGCTGTCGATGTCGGTGTGCAAGTGAATATCGATGTCGTACTCACCGATATCACGAATCGCACCAATCGGCATACGCACTTCAGACTTGCTGACTTCAACGCCAGCAGCGGTCACGGCATCGGCCACATCGATGTTACTCACCGAACCAAACAGCTTGCCTTCCTCTGACGCCTTGCGGTTGATGGTAACAGTCAGCGCGGCCAGCTTGTCGGCGCGGGCCTGGGCAATCGCCAGCTTTTCGGCTGCAACCTTTTCCAGCTCGGCACGGCGGGCTTCAAAGTCGGCAACATTACTTGCTGTTGCCGGCACAGCCTTGCCGGTCGGGATCAAAAAGTTACGACCAAAACCAGGCTTAACGTTAACCTTGTCACCCAGATCGCCGAGGTTCTGTACTTTTTCAAGCAGGATAATTTCCATTCTTCAGTACCTCTTAACCTTAGTGTGAATCTGTGTACGGCAACAGCGCCAGGTAACGGGCGCGCTTGATAGCCGTGGCGAGTTGGCGCTGGTAACGCGCCTTGGTTCCGGTAATACGGCTAGGGACAATCTTGCCGTTCTCGGTAACGTAGTTTTTCAGGGTGGCGATATCCTTGTAATCAATCTGATCGACACCTTCAGCCGTAAAACGGCAGAACTTTCTGCGACGGAAATAACGTGACATATTCTCTTCTCCTCGAATCGTCGGCGCGCCTTACTCGGCAGCAGCCTCGGTATCTTTGCTTTCTTCAGCAGGGGTTTCCTCAGCGGCCGGGGCAGCTTCTTCAGCCGGCTTTTCGGCTGGCTTATCTGCCGGCTTTTCACGCTCATCTTTGGGCCTGGCCAACGGTGATGTCTCGGTGAAGGCCTCGTCACATTTGATGACCATGTTACGGATCACGGCATCATTAAAGCGGAAAGCGGATTCAAGTTCTTCCAGGGCATCTTTGCCGCACTCGATGTTCATGAGGACGTAATGAGCCTTGTGGATCTTGTTGATTGGGTAAGCGAGCTGACGACGACCCCAGTCTTCAAGGCGGTGAATTTGACCACCTTTTTCTTCGATGCCGGAACGGTAACGTTCGATCATCGCCGGGACCTGCTCACTCTGGTCAGGATGGACCAGAAACACGATTTCATAGTGTCGCATAGTGCTCCTCGCGGAATTAGCCTCCCGGTTTACGGTGAGGCAAGGAGTTAAACAAATTGTGTCTCACAGCCTTGTACTGTGAGGCCGCGCATTCTACCCATGCTTGCACAAATAGGCAAATCTTATGCGTTCTCAGTTGCTTAGCAAACAACCGGGGGCCCTCGGCACGGCCACCCCGGGCCGGCTTGTACCGCCCGGGAAGTCCCGTTATGATACTGGAAATCGGGATATTCTCTCGTAAAAACAATGACAAAGCCTGGAACCCTGAGCATGACAAACGAACTACAACTACAGAATATTCCGTTATTTTCCGGGCTCCACGAGGACGAACTCGAGAGTGTCGCCTCCATCGCCACCCGGCGCCGGTATGCGAAAAACACCATTATTATTAACGAAGGTGATGAAACCGACTCGCTTTACCTGATCCTCACCGGCAAGGTGAAAATTGTCCTCAGCGATGAGGATGGCAAGGAAATCACCATCTCTGTTCTCGAACCGAATGACTACTTCGGGGAATTGTCGCTCATTGACGAGGAACCCCGTTCGGCGCGCGTCGTGACCATGGAGGACTGCCAGTTGTCGATTATTCACCGCAGTGACTTTACCCAGGTCCTGGACGGTAATCCGGAGCTGGTGCGTAACCTGCTAAAGGGGCTGACCAGGCGCCTGCGTATGGCCAACAAGAATATCGAAAGCCTCGCCCTCATGGACGTTTATGGCCGGGTCGCCCGTACCCTGTTGCAATTTTCGGAGGAAGCGGGCGAGGTCCGTATCATTCGAGACCGTCTCACCCAGAAAGATATTGCCAATATGGTCGGGGCCTCGCGCGAGATGGTCAGTCGTATCTTCAAGGACCTGACCACGGGCGGCTACATCACCATCGAGAGCGGTATGATCACCCTCAACGACAAACTACCCTCGCATTACTGATCTAGATACCACGCTGGCGAACGGCCTCATATAAACACACGGCCGTCGCCACCGAGACATTCAGGCTCTCGACACTGCCCCGCATCGGTATCTTCACCAGTACGTCACAGGTTTCACGGGTCAGGCGCCGCAGGCCCTTGCCTTCCGCCCCCATGACAATGGCCAGCGGCCCTTTCAGGTCAGCCTCATACACAGAGGTTTGGGTCTCTCCGGCCGCCCCGACCAGCCAGATACCGCGTTCCTGCAATGCGCGCAGGCTACGCGCGAGGTTGGTGACCGTAATGAAAGGCACGCTCTCTGCCGCGCCGCTGGCAACCTTGCGCACGGTCGCGTTGAGGGTGGCCGCCCGATCCTTTGGCGCGATCACGGCATGCACTCCCACCGCATCGGCTGTGCGCAAACAGGCGCCGAGGTTGTGCGGGTCCTGGACGCCGTCCAGCACCAGTAACAGTGGCGGTACTGACAGACCATCCAGCAACTGCTGCAGGTGGTTCTCATTTTTCGCCGCCGCCACCCGGCAACGTACGGCAACACCCTGGTGACGATCCGCTCCGGTCAGGTCATTGAGCTGATCTTTCTTCAGCTCCTGAATGGCGAGACCCTGTTGCCGGATTTGCTCAATGAGCTTGCCGAGACGCTGATCGTGGCGCGCCTTGTCAATCCAGACCTCGAGTATTGCCGACGGGTCACGCGCAAGGATCGCCTCGACCGCGTGAATCCCGTAAATGATGTCTGTGTCCGCCATGCCGTTCTGACTTAACGCGAGGAACGGGGTTTTTTGCTCCGGGATCTTTTCTTCGCAGACTTTTTGTCTGCCCCCCCACCTTCGGATCTTCTGTGCGAGGTCTTTTTGCCTCTCGATTTCTTGCCGCCAGACTTTTTACCCCTGCGCACTGAAGTCAGTTTATGCCTGGCATAATCCTCAGAACTGCTTATCACTTCGAGCATCTCGAAGTCCATCTTGCGTGTATCGAGATCAACCCGGGCAACCTTGATACGCAGGCGATCGCCGATGCGGAAACAGACGCCCTGGTTTTCTCCGATCAGGCAATGTGAAACCGGGTCGAAGTGATAAAAGTCATTCGCCAGCGCGGTGACATGCACCAGGCCTTCGACATAGATATCATCAAGTTCAATAAAGACGCCGAAGCCGGTCACGGCCGTTATCGTGCCGTTAAAGTCTTCGCCCACCTTGTCCATCATGTATTCGCACTTGAGCCACGAGACCACATCGCGGGTTGCCTCATCGGCACGGCGTTCGCTCATGGAGCACTGCTCACCGAAGCGCTGCATGCTTGTCTCGGTGTAAACAAAATTGTCGGCCGTGCCGCCGGCAAGAATATGGCGGATGCCGCGATGCACGAGCAAATCCGGGTAACGGCGGATCGGCGAGGTAAAGTGGGCATAGTGTTGCAGCGCGAGGCCAAAGTGCCCGGCTTCTTCCGGCGTGTATACGGCCTGGCGCAGGGAGCGCAGCATGATCATCTGGATCATGTGGGCATCAGGACGATCACCGACCTGACTCAGCACTTTCGCATAGTGCTTCGGTTCCGGTTCACTGCCACCTTCCATGGTCAGGCCCAGTTCGCGCAGAAATTCATGCAGGTCATTCAGTCGATCCTCCTCCGGGCCTTCATGGACACGGTAGAGCGTCGGCATGTTGTGCCGGGACAGGAAGGACGCCGCCGCAATGTTCGCCGAGATCATGCATTCTTCGATGAGCTTGTGGGCATCGTTCCGCACAACCGGGGTAATGCGTTCTATCTTGCGACCTTCACCAAAGACAATCCGCGTCTCCGTGGTTTCAAAATCAATGGCCCCGCGCTTTTCACGTGACTTGCGCAAGACCTTGTATAAGGCATGCAATGACTCCAGGTGCGGCACGACTTCTGTATAGACCTTGCGCAGTGCAACGTCGCCATCCACCAGCATGGCACCTACCTGGTTATAGGTCAGGCGGGCATGCGATCGCATCACCCCGCGCATGAAGTTGTAGTTTGTGATCTTGCCCTTGCCATCAAAGAACAGCTCGCAGACCATGCATAAACGGTCGACATCCGGATTCAGGGAACACAAACCATTCGATAACACGACAGGCAACATCGGGATGACCTGCTCGGGGAAATACACCGAGTTACCCCGTTCCACGGCCTCTTTATCCAGCGCACTGTCCACCGCCACATACGACGAGACATCGGCAATGGCCACCAGCAGACGCCAGCCGTCAGCATGTGGTTCACAGAACACCGCATCATCGAAATCGCGTGCATCCTCACCGTCAATGGTCACCAACGGCACATTGCGCAGGTCTTCACGCCCGGCCATGTCCGTCGTCGGGATGCTGTCACCATACAGCGCGGCCTCATCCATGACGGCATCCGGCCACTCGTGCGGCAGGTTGTAGCTGCGGAGCGCGATATCTATCTCCATGCCCGGGGCCATGTGGTCACCGAGGACTTCACTGATGCGGCCAATCGGCTGCGAACGGCGCGTCGGCTGTTCAATAATAATGGCGACAACGATCTGGCCTTCCTTGACCACGCCACGGTGTTCGGGCGGGATAATCAGATCCTGCAGACGCGGGTTATCCGGCGCGACAAAACCGATACCGGACTCTTCATAGTAGCGCCCGACCACGCTCTCATTCCGGCGCTCGAGGACCTCAACCACGGCCCCCTCACGACGGCCACGGCGATCCAGCCCGGTCACACGCACCATGACGCGGTCACCGTGCAACACGCCACGCATCTGGCGGGCGTGCAGGAAGACATCATCGCCCCCCTCTTCGGGGATCAGGAAACCAAAGCCATCGACATGCGCGGAGACGCGGCCTCGAACCAGGTCCAGGCGCTCGGGCAGACAGTAACTGCCGCGACGATTACGCAGCAATTGACCGTCGCGTTCCATGGCATTGAGACGCCGCTGCAAGGCAATACGGTCATCGTCCTCGTAAAGCTCCAGCTTGTCCGCAAGGAGTTTAAAATCAAGCGGCACCTCCGTCTCCCCCAATATTTCGAGGATATATTCACGGCTGGGGATGGGTTGGGCGTATTTCTCCGCCTCTCGCCCGGCGAACGGGTCGTTTACAGGTTTTTTTGTATTCATAAGCGCTATTGTGACACTCTTGGGCCGTTGTGGGAATTGACATCGATAAAGACACTCGGTAAAGTTCGCCGCTTCCAGTGGTACTGCCGCGTGCAGACTAACGGATATGCCGAGGTGGTGAAATTGGTAGACACGCTAGCTTCAGGTGCTAGTGGGGGCAACCCCGTGGAGGTTCAAGTCCTCTCCTCGGCACCATTTTAAGACTTCATGAAACATCTTCAGACACCGTAACACCCTAATATTAATAATTTTTTCTTTGCCACTTGCCGACGCCGTGCAGCCCTTCGCCTGGGCACAGGGCAGTTCAAAATAAAAAATCGCCTGAACCCTTCGGGAGATCGCTGCTTACCACAAGACATCCTCCCCTGTCCTGCGCGAGCCTTGCATGGATTGATGGAATTCCCGGGTCAGAGATAATCCCGGGGGATAACACGGTCCCAGTTGCGGGAGAAAACCCGTTTCTCGCCCTCAAAGATCCAGCTCGGCTTCGCCCTTCCGCGGTAATTGCCGATAACCGGCACCGAGGTCTCACTATAAATTGACGGATTGACAATTTTAAATGCCCGGCAATGTGGACAGGCTTATTTTAAGTACTGTGTTTGCACATCGGGCCGTGGCTCGTCGCGAATCCAACGAGTACCAGCAACGTAGTCAGGGGTGATAAAAACATTGTCCATGAATAACCCCATCAACCCGGAACCGAACCCGGGTCCCGGCCTGGAAGCCAAAGTCGATTTCCTGAGCAGGCCCGAAAGCTATGCGCGACCAGACGCGAAAGTAGACATCCAGGAAACCCACATGTCCTGGGTGTTTATGGTCGATGATCTCGTCTACAAAATGAAAAAGCCTGTTCAGCATAGCTTCCTCGACTTCAGCACCCTGGCTGCGCGACACCACGACTGCCTCGAAGAAGTACGACTCAATCGCCGCCTCGCAGAGGGGATTTATTTTGGAGCGGTACCGCTAACCGAAGATAGTAATCAGCGCTTAGTCGTGGAGGGAAACGGCACTACCGTGGAGTGGCTGGTAAAGATGCGGCGTCTCCCTGCCGCGCGCATGCTCGACCGTCTTATAGAAAGGCAAGCAGTGAGCGAGCCGGACGTGAGGAAATTCAGCGCGAAACTGGCAGGCTTTTATCAGCGCGCCCCGGCAGAGCCGATTACCGCCGGGGAATACCGCCGGCATTTCCAGCGTGATATTCGAGCCAACCATGCGGAACTTCTGGATCATGATTACAGGCTTCCGTCTGACCGGTTAAACATCATCACCGACGCACAGCTTGCGTTGTTAAACAAGCAACCGGCGTTGTTCGAACAGCGGGTGGTGGCAAAACGCATTATCGAGTCCCATGGCGACTTGCGCCCGGAACATGTCTGTCTTATCGAAGAGCCGGTGTTTATTGACTGCCTGGAATTTAATCGGGAGTTTCGCATTCTGGATGCGGCACACGAACTCGCTTACCTGGACATGGAGTGCGAGTTTGCCGGTGCGGATTTCATCGGTCCACACATATTCAAGACCTACCGCGAGATCACCGGCGACCGGCCGGCGGATATCCTGATCAATTTTTACAAGGCGTATCGCGCAACCCTGAGGGCCAAGCTTGCCATCTGGCACATCAAGGACCACGATGCCGATCAACATTCCAAATGGATCAAACGCGCCATGGCCTACCTGCAACTGGCAGAAAAATACAGCTCAGCCCTTTAACGCGCAGCGTATGCATGAGCATAACCGCCAGTATGGGGCCTATGCGGTATCGTCCCCTGTTGCCAGTAACTCGACGATCGAGCCGCCCTCGTGAATGCGACGGATCGCTTCGCCAAAGAGTGGTGCCACGTTCAGGATCACGAGTTTGGCTTTTACGCTTTCCGAGTGTAGCCGAAAGGCCGGAATGGTATTGGTCACTACCAGTTTATCCAGCGCAGTGTCGGCCAGAACCTCATCCGCATTGGCAACGAACAGGCCATGCGAGGCTGTCGCCGAGATATGCCCGGCACCGGCCTGATGACATGCCTTCACCGTGCGCGCGATGGTAGCCCCGCTGCTGATAAGGTCGTCGAGAATAATCACGGCCTTGCCTTTTACATTACCGACCAGGGTCTCGCCCGATACCACCCCGGCACTGCGCTGTTTTTCCATGAACCCGCTGCCGACCGCTCTGCCTAGCCTGGCCTGCAGTGCCTGCCGGAACAATTCAGCCCGCTTGACGCCGCCGACATCGGGTGAAACAACGACCAGCTCATTAATGGCCTGTTGCGCCGAAAAATAATCCACGAACAGCTTTTTGGCCTCGAGGTGTTCACTGTGGATACGAAATGCATTTTGATAGGCAGCCAGGTTGTGCACATCCAGCGTCATGACCCGGTCGATGCCCACCGCCTCCAGAATGGCGGCCAGGTAACGGCTGCTCACCGGGTCGCGGGATTTGGTTTTGCGCTCCTTACGCGCGTAGCAAAGGTAGGGGATAACCACGGTAACACGCCCGGCGGAGGCATCCCGGATCGAGCCAAGAAACCACAACAGCCGTATCAACTTGTCATTGACGCTTTGCTGTTCATCACTGTGCAAGGATTGAATGACGAACACGTCCTTGCCGCGGACATTCTCCAGAATGCGGGCCTTATGTTCCCCGTCCAAAAAATCGCGTTCTTCGTGCTCGCCGAGGCTAATGCCCAGCGACTTCGTCACATCCCGGGCAAAGTCACGACTGGCGTTCAGGGTAAAAATCCGCAAGCCCGTATCGTGCATCAATACTCTCCGGTTGATTTAGTCAGCACCTTTGCTGAAATCCAGCGGGGTCGTCCATCGGGGTCGCGTCCATCGGGGTCGGAGTCGATGCCTACACGTGCTTTTGACCTGATCGCCAACATCGCGGCTCGTTGTGCCAGCGAATCACCACGCCCGCGCGACTCCGACCCCTTACCTCTAGTCAGCGCCTTTGCTGAAATCCAGCGGGGTCGGAGTCGCTGCCTACACGTGCTTTTGACCTGGTCGCCAACATCGCGACCTGTTGTTCCAGCGAATCACCACACCCGCGCGACTCCGACCCCTTACCTCCAGAATCCAGCGGGGTCGGAGTCGCCGCCTACACGTGCTTGTGATCTGGTCGCCAACATCGCGGCTCGCTGTTCCAGCGAACCATCACGCTCGCGCGACTCCGACCCCTGACCTCCCAGAATCCATCGGGGTCGGAGTCGCTGCCTACATGTGCTTTTGACCTGGTCGCTAACATCGCGGCTCGTTGTTCCAGCGAATCACCACGCCCGCGCGACTCCGACCCCTGACCTCCCAGAATCCATCGGGGTCGGAGTCGCTGCCTACACGTGCTTTTGACCTGATCGCCAACATCACGGCCCGTTGTGCCAGCGAATCACCACGCCCGCGCGACTCCGACCCCTTATCCGCGACCCCTTATCCGCGAAGGAGGAGGGAACTAACGGAACAGCAGTGACTATTCTTTATTTCATTTTCTCTGGCATTGAAGTTTCTCAATCTTGCGGTGCCTGACGGGGATGCCGTGGTTCCGGTACTCAACGAGTATATCCAGACATTTATACGCCATGGATTACCGGTGTATGCCACCCGTGACTGGCACCCTGACGATCATTGTTCATTCGAACCACAGGGCGGTCCCTGGCCGCTCCATGGTGTTACCGATACAGCGGGTGCTGAATTCGCCTCGGCTGCATGTGCAAACCACTGATTGTTCCCTATCTCGAAGTCACATAGAGTGATAAGGTCAGTAAACACCGCGACAACCGGCAACAACACGATGCCGGGGTCGGAAACGTACGGGAAAGTACGTGCGACAAAGCGGAATAGAGGTGATAACACATGGTATTGAGGCGCAAACAGGAAATGGGTGCTGGCGGTAGCTGTATCTGTCCGAAGTGTGATACACGCATCGCCCATCAAAACGGCGTTCCCTGCCAGGAAGAGCGATGCCCCGATTGCGGGGCGAAGATGCTCCGCGAAGGCTCTTACCATCACCAACTGTTCCAGGAAAAGCAGGCCAGGAAACAACAGAGTGATCCCGACACATCTGAAAAATGATTTTCCCGGTCAGGACCGTCTGCACTAACGAGAAAGGAACCTGGCTATGACTTCCATACTGGCAAAGGGCGGTGGCTTGATTCAGGCGACGCTTATCCCTGTCCTGGCTGTGAAAGTCCTGTTTTCGTACCCTTGAAAATATACCCATCGACCTGCCTGATCCGTACGCAAAAATACCTCTGGCAAGGCGGATAAAACCACACTCTTGCCGAGTACTAATATCCAGCCAAACTCGTTAGACTGTATCCGCGTCAATAACCCCCGCACTGACATCGGCAGCCAAGAACAATAACGTGGCAGATGCCTGAATGCAGAAAGGAGACAGAATGATATTTCGACAATTAATCGAACCCGATTCCAATACCTACACTTATTTGCTGGCCTGCCCGGAAACCGGACAGGCCCTGCTGATTGATCCGGTGCTCGATACGCTGCAGCGTGACCTTGATGTGTTGCAGAAACTGGATCTCAAGCTCATGTATACCCTTGATACCCACCATCATGCCGATCACCTGACCAGCGCCAGGCTGCTCCGGGAACGCACCGGTTGCCAGGTCGTTTATCCCGCCGTTGAAAAGCCGGATTGCGCCGACATCGGTATCAGCGAAGGCCAGCCATTCAAGATGGGCTCGGTTGAACTGTCGCCGCTATTCACGCCCGGGCATACCTCCCATCACCATGCCTACCTGCTGGATAACGGCACGCAGAAAATGCTCTTCAGCGGTGATGCCCTCTTGATCGAGGCCTGTGGGCGGACCGATTTCCAGTCCGGCGATGCCGCCACGCTCTATCGCAGTATTCATGAAAAGCTGTTCAGCCTCCCCGATGAAACACTGGTCTATCCCGGGCATGACTATGAGGGCAGGTTTGTTTCCAGCATCGCGCAGGAAAAGGTCCGCAATCCGCGCCTCGGCGGCGGCAAAACCCTGGAAGAGTTCGTCAGTATTATGAACGGCCTCGACCTGCCCTACCCGCGCAAGATCGATTTCGCCGTGCCCGGCAATGAACTCTGCGGCACGTGCCCGCCGAATGTGCCGGAAGAATACAGGGGCCCCTGTGACCTGCATGAGCAGGGCTGAACACGGGCAGTAACCTTCGCCAGACTGATATACATGGTAGTGATGCTGTTCAATATACAAGTCAGCGAACATCAACCCCCGGCATAGTGTCGCGAGACCTCGATACGCTTGTCTTTTAATGCCGCCAGCAACTGGTCATGGGAGTCTGCGAATTTCTTTACGCCTTCCTGTTCCAGCTCTTGTGTTATTTTTGCCAGGTCCACACCCAGACTGGCTAATGCCTCAAGGTTGTGCTGCGCAAGATCGACATCCATTTCCAGCCTGGCGAGCATTTCACCATGGGCCTGATACGCATCAAGGGTTTCTGGTGTAACCGTATTCACGCTATCGGCACCGATTAGTTCCTCGACATAGATAACATCTGAATAATCAGGATTCTTGGTGCCAGTGCTGGCCCATAACGGGCGCTGCGGTTTCCCGCCTCGCCGGCCTTGTTCCTTGAACTCGGGCGATTCTATACTTGCCTTGAAGTATTGATATGCCATTTTGGTATTCGCAATGGCGATGCGCCCCTTTAACTGCCTTGCTTCGGGCGTGCCGATATCGTCGAGTGCGGCATCCACCTTGCTATCTACCCGGCTCACAAAAAATGAGGCGACAGATGCCACGCCCGCCCGATTCGTATTGAGTGACAGCCCCCGGATATACGCCTCTGAAACAGCCTTATAGCGGTCAACAGAGAACAGCAACGTAACATTGATATTAATGCCCTCTGCAATCAGACGTTCAATTGCTGGCAGACCGGGGACCGTTGCCGGTACCTTGATCATGAGATTCGGCCTGTCTACTATCCGCCATAATTTCTGTGCCGCCTCGATAGTGGCATCGGTGTCATAGGCAATATGCGGTGAGACCTCGAGGCTGACAAAACCGTCTTTACCATCGCTACTGATATAAACCGGTTTCAGGATATCTGCGGCCATTTGCACGTCCTGAATGGTCAGCCACTGAGCGATGGTTTCATCGTCTATCTCATGATCGGCCTGCAACAGATCCAGAATGGCATCGTCGTAATCACCGCTGCCTGTAATCGCTTTATGGAATATGGTCGGGTTACTGGTAACCCCACGCAGCCCTTGCGCAACCAGCTCCCTGAGACCGCCCTGAACCAGCAGGTTCCTGTCGATATAATCCAGCCATATGGACTGGCCGTAATCGCTATAGAGTGCGAGCATCCTTGACATCGGGAGTTGTCCACTTCTGTTTTTCGGGCGCAGGTTATTCTGCCCGCCTCAATGGGTCTTGCTTTAAATTCACTCTATGGTTCACCCGCAACCGACGCATTGAAAAATATGCCTCGTCAGAAAAATTCATGGGTAGTTTTCGGGGCAGGTAGCGCTCCAAGCGCGTGATATAAGGCGAT
>NZ_JAVVES010000076.1:0-11622 GCF_032250955.1 Sulfuriflexus sp.
CCAATTTCCAGAAAACTATCTCTATTGCTCCAAATTCGCTATATTTTTACCCACTAATTTTTCCGAAGAGCCAATAATTTATATATTGGTGGTTTTGGCAGGTGGCGCGATAATCGGCCGGAGAATGCTGCCGAAAGGCTTCATCGGAGACAGATATGACAGTAACCTGGACAAAAAAAAGCACCTTGGCAGCCACGCTGGTCGCGATGATGATACTGATTTTTTCCTCCTCCGGTGCATTTGCGAAGCAGCTCATTGGCTGGCTGGAAAAAGTCACACTTGTCGATCCGGGTATGGTGTTACATGCAAAGATCGATACTGGTGCTGATCACTCGTCATTAAATACAAGCGATTATAAAATTATAAATATTGACGGTGTGAAATGGATTCAATTTAGTGTGCAAAACAGGGACGGCGATACGGCCGTTTTGAAAACGCCTTTGCTCAGATTTTCAAAAATAAAGCGTAAAAATACGCCTTCCCAAAAACGTCCAGTGACGAACCTGGGGATTTGTATTGGAAGTATATATAAGGTTGTTGAAGTCAACCTGGTCGACAGAAGTAATTATAAATATCAGATGTTGATTGGTAGAAGTTTTCTTAATGGCAATTTAGTTGTGGATTCTTCCCTTGAATATACTATTAGCCCATCATGCAAACCCGAATAAAGCATCCTTGAAACTTTCTGGCATGTCTATAACATAGGCTCTTTGGAGAACAGAATTGGCGCTGTGCATACCTTTATTGATTTATAAAATCCGATGATTAATTTTTTTAGCAGAAGCCCCGTACTTGATTCCGCCGCATCACAATGGCTGTTTGACGCCTTTTCCTGGGCATTACGCAATTTTGATGCGCAGCTGTTTTATAACCACACCACCTTGGTACTGCCAACCAATGACTGCTTCCCGGGCATGGCTGATAGCCCCGATACCATGGCTAACCTGATTCTTGAACAGGTAAAAAACTATGTCGGCGTTAGCCATTGGCCAACACGGCTGGTTGCCGAGGGTGCGCTGGTACCGGCCGAGGCGGTACAGTATGAAATCTGGGGTGCGCTGCGCGACCCCTACGGCGTTGCCGATGAGAGTATTGGCGAAGAAGGGCGTTTACCCATCCTCTATAACCCACAACAGATAACGAATCCGGAGGGACTGATTGCGGTTTTTTCGCATACCCTTGCGCATCACCTGGGACAAATGGCAGACGAAGCACCTCCCGGCGGCGCGGAGCATTGGCCGCATGTGACCGAACTATTGGCCATCTACACCGGCTTTGGCGTCATGTTTGCCAACAGCGCCTTTACCTTCCGCGGTGGCTGCGGCAGTTGTTACAACCCGGCGGCAAACCGCGATGCCTGGCTCTCTGAACGCGAGGCGACTTATGCGCTGGCGATCTTTGCCGTTCTGAAGGCAATACCGGTCTCGGCTGTCACCAGGTACCTGAAAGGGCATTTGCGCGGCGTTTTCAAGCAGGCGATGAAGGAAATCAATGCCCGCCCCGAAGACTTGCAACAGTTGCGTCACAACGCTTCCGGGACCCATTCGCTCTCCAGCCAGGGAAGCCCTGCATGATCTCATGCCTGCTCATTCCCTGCCAGGTGGGAAGCTGGCCACAGAGCATGTCTTTGGACAGCCGGATGACGATGACCTAAAATGGCATGATAAACATAATAGATATTTACTGGGGACCGGTAACGTCAATGACGCTATAGTCTTCCTATGAACGGTAAAAACAAATCAATGAGCAAGATAAGCAACAATGCCGTCTGGCACAACGCTACCGTTACCCGCGAACGTCGTGAACAACTGAATGGTCATAAAAGTGCCATTCTCTGGTTCACCGGTTTATCGGGTTCGGGCAAATCCACGCTCGCGCACAGCATAGAAGAACGCCTTCACCAAATGGGCTGCAAGACCTTTGTCTTCGATGGTGATAATGTCCGTCATGGTCTATGTGGTGATCTCGGGTTTAGCGATAACGACCGCAAAGAAAACCTGCGGCGCATCGGCGAGATGGTGAAGCTGTTTCTTGAAGCCGGCACCATCTCACTCACCGCCTTTATTTCGCCCTTTAAAGAAGACCTCGCCAGAATCCGCGCAATGGTACCGGCAGACGACTTTGTGGAAATATATTGCCGCTGCCCGATCAGTGTATGTGAAGCGCGTGACGTAAAAGGCCTGTATAAAAAAGCCAGGGCAGGCGAGATACCCCATTTTACCGGCATCAGCTCCCCTTATGAAGAACCTGAAAACGCCGATCTCGTGGTCGACACCGACGGGTCTGTTGGCCTTGACGAAACCGTTGCAAAGATACTTGCAGTGCTACGGGAAAGAGATATCCTGAAAATCGAGCCGGGTGAATAAATTCCACTTTGCCTGGCTGGCCGGCCAGGCTGGATAGTAGATGTGCCTTTTCATGTTGCCATATAATCCCCCTCCGCATAACAGGCTGGATATTCTCTATCAGGATGCGTTCTTGCTGGTGATAAACAAGCCTGCCGGCGTGCTTTCCGTGCCGGGCAGGGGGCCTGACAAGCAGGATTGTATGATTTCCCGTGTCCAGGCGAGCTATCCGGATGCGCTCATCGTTCATCGCCTGGATATGGCGACCTCCGGGATACTTGTTCTGGCGCTCGATGCGGACACGCACCGGCAACTGAGCCGCCAGTTTCAGCAACGCGAGGTGAGCAAGCAATACATCGCAGTCGTGACCGGCAGGCCTACCCCCACGGCGGGCTTGATCGACAAACCCATGATTTGTGACTGGCCGAACCGGCCGCGGCAGATAATCGACTACGAGCAGGGTAAGCCGGCACAAACCCGCTATGAAACCCTCGAATATATGCCTGCCAGTGATACCAGCCGGGTCCTGCTCAGCCCGGTCACCGGCCGCACCCACCAGCTGCGCCTGCACATGCAGTCGATCGGGCATGCCATACTCGGTGACGGGCTGTATGCGAGCCCGGCGGTGATCGCGGCTGCCGAACGCTTGCTCCTGCATGCGTCCAGCCTGTCATTCCCGCATCCGGCTAACGGGGCCAGGATTGTTATCGAATCCGCCGTACCATTCTAATCAGCTGTTATAACTTGACGGTGACGGGATTGCATTGCGGCAAAAACACATAATGACAGCACTTGCCATGATCGAGCATTTTCTTACCCGGCAGGGGGAAAGGGGCTGGATTCGGGATGCAAAACTCGCCAGTTTCCGACCTTGGCGAGGATTGCAATATCATAAAGAACAGGATATTGTAGGCAAAAGCTCAGAGGTTGAATAAATGTCTAACGTTAACTATTTGATTCCAAAGAACAATCGCCCGGTGTGGGTGCCTGATCTAGAGGCGCTGGATATCTCGCCCGAATCGATGACCGAGATCCCGGTACTGGGCTGGGTTGCTGCCGGGCAGCCGGTTGACCTGAGCGAAGACCAGGAACACCTGAGCGTGCCGACCAACATGGTCCGCAAGAACAGCTATGCCTTGCGCGTACGCGGACATTCCATGATCGATGACAATATTCAGGATGGCGATGTGATTGTTGTCGAGAAACGTGAGACCGCGGCCAATGGTGAGTCTGTCATTGCCATGATCAACGGCGAAACCGTTACCCTGAAGAAGTTTTACGTTGAAAAGGACGGTATCCGCCTGCAGCCGGCTAACCCGGCAATGGCAGCCATCTGGTTGCGTAACGAGGAAGTCCAGATCCTCGGCATCGTTACCGGTGTTATCCGCCAGATGGATACCATCTAGTTAGTCCTTCGTCCGGTCATTTCTAGTCTACGAACGGACCATGTTGCCTGATGGGTTCATTATGTGGCTGACCAAAGCACAACATAAAGCGCGATTTTTGTTGCGCAACAATTTCTAAAACACCGATATCTTCCATAAAGATGGCTGTGCCGGCACCAAGCGCATTCCCGGCCAGAGTGATTTTGCCCGCCACCACGTAAACCAGGCCACGAAAGCCTCTGTTTATTACTTCACTGAATTCTGCACCGGCATCAAGCCGGACATCAGCATAACGCACAGGGGTTCGCAGCTGAACCGGGGAGTCCGCGCCGACGATATTCCGCACCACGGCCTTGCCGATTTTGTGCTCGGGCATATCCGGCGCATCAACCTGTTGATAGTCGGGTTCGATTTCTTTCAGGCCTTGCGGCAGGTTGACCCAGAGCTGAATGCCACTGCTCTTGCCGTCTTTGCCGGGCATTTCTGAATGTACAATGCCGCGGCCGGCAGTAAATCGCTGCACACCACCTGCGGCAACCGTGGACTGGTTGCCAAGGTTATCGGTGTGCTGCATGCTGCCATCGAACATATAGGTAATCGCCTCGAAGCCCCGATGCGGGTGATCCGGAAAACCCGTGCCTGCGCCAATACTGAAATGATCCCACAGCACAAACGGATCAAAGTTCATGAACCGCGGCACAGGCATGAGGCGCCGGACGGTAACACCCGCGCCCTCCATGGTTTCCGTGGCTTCACGTAGCGCATGGATATGCGGCATGTTATTTCTCCTTATGAGTCAAAACGGCCACGGTCATGCGCGGCAGTATACTCGAGCAGCGGACCTTTCGGCACGATACCACTCGGATTGAGGAATTCATGACTGCTATAATAATGCAGCTTGATATGTTGCATGTTAACCGTTGCCGCAATACCCGGTTGTTGATAAAGATCGCGCAGGTAATTTGACAGGTTAGGGTAATCGGCAATCCGATAAAGATTACATTTGAAATGCCCGACATATACCGGGTCAAAACGCACAAGCGTTGTAAATAGCCGCCAGTCGGCCTCGGTTATGCACCCACCGACCAGGTAACGTTGTTCACTAAGACGACTTTCCACTTTATTCAGCGCATTAAAGAGCCGATCAAAGGCCTGTGCATAGACTTCTTGTGTGGTCGCAAAACCGGCCTTGTATACCCCGTTATTAATAGCGTCATATATAAATGCATTTATTGCATTGATATCGTCATGCAATGCAAGTGGATACAGGTCAACACTGGCCTCGCCCCATTCATCAAAGGCACTATTGAGCATGCGAATGATATCGGCAGATTCATTATTGACGATGGTCTTGCGTTGCTTGTCCCACAGTACCGGGACGGTGACGATGCCGGAATAGTCGGGATCGGCAAGGGTATAGACCTGGTGCAGGTAATCAAAACCATTCGGCCCATCGACAGTTGCCCCGGGGTATTCGGCAAACTGCCAGCCCTGTTTGCCCATATAGGGATGCACGACAGAGACAGAAATAACGTCTTCAAGTTTTTTCAGGGTGCGGAAGATAAGCGTACGATGCGCCCACGGGCAGGCATAGGAAATATACAGGTGATACCGGCCTGGCTCAGCCTTGAAACCGCCTTCGCCACTGGGCCCCGGGGCACCGTCCACGGTGACCCAGTTGCGAAACTGTGAGTCCTTACGCACAAATGCACCACCTTCCTGTTCAGACTCGAACCAGTCTTCACGTAAACTACCTTTTATCAGCAGGCTCATTATTTCTCCTCGGTCCTGTTACTGAAGTCAGTGCGGCCACAGCCTTTAACCATTTGCCCGATTGTCGATGCTGATGGTGCCCTGCATGCCGTGCGCGGTGAGCAGCAGCAGGCCGCCGGCGATGGCGAGATTTTTCATCAACATGATCATGGCCGTCTGGTCGGAAAAATCAGCATGAAAGATGAGTGCCGACAGAACAGTGAAGCCGGCGAGCGCCAGTGAAACAACGCGTGTCTGCCAGCCGGCGATGAGGGCCAGCGCGCCGCCGATCTCGAGTGCGATGACCAACGGCAGCAGGCCACCCGACACGCCCATGGCCTCCATATAACCCTGGGTAGCGGCATAGCCGCCAATCTTGTTGATTCCGGCTATCAGGAATATCTGTGCGATAAGTATCCGTCCTGCCAGGCTTATGAATTTGTGCATGTTTTTGTCCTCGGTAATGAACTGGTTTTATGTGGTTACGGCCTGAAATATACATTGCCCCTATAAATAAAAAAGCGCAAAATCCAGCTCTTAATAATCGAAATATTAGATATATTGTTGCTATGAGTCATCCTCGCGTAACCCTTGAACAATGGCGGGCCTTGCAGGCGGTCGTTGATAACGGCGGCTTCGCGCAGGCGGCAACGGCACTGCACCGTAGCCAGTCCTCGGTCAGTTATACGCTGGCAAAGTTACAGGAACAGCTGGGCATCCCGGTGCTGCGCATCGAGGGCCGCAAGGCCATCCTGACCGATGAAGGTGAAGTACTGCTGCGTCGCGCCAGACACCTCCTGCAAGAGGCCATCGAGCTGGAACAGTTTGCCGCTGGCCTGGGGCTCGGCTGGGAAACGGAGGTGCACCTCGTTGTCGATGCCGCCTTTCCCACTGACCTTTTGCTACGCGCCCTAAGTCGCTTCGCGCCACGTAGTCACGGTAGCCGTGTGCAACTCAACGAAGTCGTATTGTCCGGGGCGGAAGAGGCGCTGGCGCAGGGGAGTGCGGATCTGGTTATCGGAGCCAGCATGCCTGCCGGCTTTCTCGGCGACCCCTTGCTCGATATCGAATTTATCGCTGTTTCCCACGCCAGCCATCCACTGCAACAACTGCAGCGTCAGATAACGACCTCGGACCTGGAGCGGGAACTGCAGATCGTCATTCGCGATTCCGGTGTCCGCCAGCAACGCGACGTCGGCTGGCTCGGTGCCGAGCATCGCTGGAGCGTCAGTAGTATGGAAACGGCAATAACGGCGGTGGTCGATGGGCTTGGTTACTGCTGGCTGCCGGAACACAGTATTTGCAAGCAACTTGAAGCCGGTGTGCTCAAAGCCTTGCCCTTGCGCGAGGGTGGCCGCTACAAGGCGACCCTCTACCTGGTTTACGGCCAGCCAGGCGAGCCGGGGCCCGGGACACAGTTGCTGGCAGAATTGTTGCGCGACGAGGCGCGAGCCAGGCCCTAGTCGAGCTTATTTTTTCTCCTGCCGTTCATCTCCGCCTGCGCTTTCTACAATCTTTGTGGTCTTGCGCCACAGGCCTGCCGTCGAGTAACAACCCCAGCCCCATTTCAACCAGCGCAGCAGGGCAAATGCCAGCCATAAGGCCCAGGCCAGCATCAATATGCGGTATACGAGCATCGGCACCGACAGCACCCAGGCAGATTGCGGGATCGCTGCGACACGATCCTGGTACCAGTTCATGTTGTAGGCCGATGAACCATTGCCGGCGACGATCATGTCAGGGTGCCCAAGCAGGCCTTGCTGAACCGCAAAGACCAGTAACCAGAGTGCCGTGAGTGTCAACAGACCCAGCATGACCTGTATGGCATTGAAATTGGTATTGCTAACCGTCGATTGCAGACGGCAGCGTGCGCCCAGCGCCAATAACCAGCCAACCACGATAAGACCGGCGATCACCGATACCTGGCTCAGGCCGATGGCTAATAACAGCCATTGCCAGCTACCGAGTGGTGTTACTTTGGTGCGACCGAGAACAAAGGCTATGAGGACGATAACGATCAGCACGCCCCAGTACAATACGGCCGGGCCGAGACGTGGTCCACCGGTTAACAGGACCCAACGATCATGACCCAGTTGCAGATTGACACGATGATTGACACTGGGGAGGCCGAGACCTATCTCGTCGGTCCGGTAACGCAGGGATACCGGGCGGCTATCCCGCCACTTCAGATTGAACTGTTGCTCACCGGGCACAATCGGCAAGGTGACACGGCCAGCTTCCTGGCGTATCGGCTGCGCGCGGCCGTTAATGGTTACACTCTGTAATTCAACGGCTTCGGGCAGCGTCAGGGTATGCTGGCCACCCTGGCTGCTGCGCAGACTGACTTCCAGTGCACTGGCTGTGGCCCGTTTGCCGGGCTTGATGGTTAAGCGGCTGTCGTCAATGGTCAGCGTTTGCCCTTCAACACCTTGTGGCCGGGTAATCATCAGGCTGGCCGTTTCACCCGCGTAAGGCCGCCATTCCGGTAACCACTGCCCGGCACGATCAAGGTGATGCACGACCGGAATCCCTCCCAGCTCGACGTGCCAGAGAGGACTGATGTCGGCACGCCAGACCTCGGTCCACTGCGTGGTTTCTGCCGCTTGCAGCTTCAGGACATCCTGCTTCTCGAGTGTAGAGAGCCAGTGCATTTGTGACTGTTCGGGCGACATGCTTATCTGCACCTGGCCATTCTCTACGCGGACATCCTCGGTAATAACCGACTCGCCCGCAAGCAAAGGAAACGCCATGGCGATGGCATTGCCCGTTGGCGAGACACGTTGCACGAGGGTTTCCACCTGCCAGTCCAGACCGAGCCGGAAGGTCCGGTAGACAACCGCAAAGGTGGGTAACACACCGGGTGCCAGGGTATCCCTTTCTGATCCTGCCTGTCCGGACTGCAAGCGGGTCAGTTGCAACTGTCGATCCGGGACACCATTGTCATTCACCCCGGCAATTGTCCAGCCGTGTGCCGTGACCTCAACAAGGTGTGGGGTTAATGGCAGCGGCAGGGTAAAACTGTTGCGCGCTGGCATAACTCCACGCATGATCACCTGGTGCAGACCCTTGCCAACATTCATCCATAACTCCCCGGCCGGGTTGCGGTACAGGCCATCGGCACTCTCGCCGTCCAGTGATACGGTTTCCGGTAACCATTGTTTTACATGCGCAGGTAAGGGTATGGCCGTATTCGCCTGTGCATGCACAGCCATCGTCAGCGTCATTATGTCGTCTTCTGCATGCAATGACAGAGCAGGGGACTGTGCGCAAGCGGGCAGGCAGTCCGGCGGTGCTGTCAGGCGTGTCTTGAGTTCTGTCAGGCGTGTCTTGAGTTCTGTCAGGAGTTTCTCATCCGGGAAAGCGGCCTGTGCATCACTCATGCTGAGTGGTAACAGTGCCGCCAGTAACATGACGGGCATCAATCTACTTAGCTTGAAACTGAAGCCGCTGTCTTTACGGTAGTCGATACCAAACAGATAGATCGAGAAAGCGACCAGCAGAATAACGCGCAAGAAGCTCAACACGAGATTCATGCCCGGCGTAATAAACATCACATCGACCTGTTGTTGCTGCGAGACAGGCCCATTCCAGGTCAAGGGTATAGAACGCCAGTGCCATTGCGGCAAGCCCGGTCCGGTCTGGATGTTCGCCTTCGGGTCAATTTTTGACAACGGCACATTGCGGGCATGAACACTCTCGCGAATGCTGCCATAACTGTTGAACAAGCCGTCCTTGCTCAAGATATCTTCCGGCGCGCGGGCTTTCCCGGGACTGGCTACTTTGCTTTCCGCTGTTTCAGGCGCCTGGCTGACAGTGTATGCCTGTCTCTGTGTCTGCATCTGGCCGGGGAATTCGAGTTGCGGATAAATGCCGGTGCGGATCTCATTCACCATGAAGGGCACAGCGATAAGGATCAGGGCAACCAGACTGATAGCGCGATAGGTCCGCATAATGCGGGCAAACACCCCGTCCGGCAGGACCCGCAGCAGGGCAATCGCGGCAAGCAGGTTCAGGAAAATATATGTCGGCGCCAGCGGCTCATGCCAGAGCAGGGTAACCGTGACCAGCGCGAGCAGGCCATAGCCCCAACTCCACATGCGCGCCGCGGACAGCCCGATGATCAGGACCAGGAACAGGTCGAGCAACGTCCAGCGCTGCAGCCAGGAGTGTGGCACATTGTCGGTACCGCGTACCGAGAAGACATCCCAGCCCGGCGGCAGGTGCAGGTTCGCACGCACTGACTGAAAGTCCTGCTGCCAGCCGGCAGCCGGTATGCTGTTAATGTTGGCGTTCATTCGACTGTCCGCCACCAGGTGTAGGCTGCCGCGGCGCACTTCGACACCATGGGAGGCCTTGTCCGGTAGGGTGGTAATAAACTGTGGCTCGCCATCAATCACAACACGACCGGGTTGCAACACCGGACTGGCCTCGAGTCGCCAGTGCTGCGTGATACTTCCCTGTATCGTGTCCTTGACGGTGTAGCCACCGCCCTCGTGATCCAGCCAGAGTTCACGATTGAGAGACAATTGATCCGGGGCCGGCACAGGGTCGCCCCGGCGAACCTGTTTGAAAAGCATGCTGGTGGCCGGGGTTACGCGGTAGGCCGGGAACTTGTGCCACTCGGCAGGCAGGCTGGTTTGCCGGGGGTCGACTGTCGGCACTCCCTTGATTTCCACCAGGCGTAGATGATTCTGTGCCCCGAATGACCAGATCTCACTGTCCGGCCAGGGCGAGGGATTATTCGCCATCGACAGTTCTGTTACTTCACTTGCGGCCCTGGCGAGAACATCAATAGTCCACTTGCCCGGCCGCAATTGCACACGTAGACGGCCATCTGGTTCCAGACGAGAGGGCAGGCGGCTGGTTACCTGTAAGGGTATAAATCCATCCAGTAGCGCCTTGCCAACGACCGCCTCGCGCTGTTTGCCGGCGACGTTGACTACCAGACGTGTAGTGACTCGTTGCGGAACAAGATCGTTAATATGCCGGAAGACCTGGATTTCCAGGTGGTCACCGTCCCTGTCCTTGACCTGCTTGTCGGCATCGCGTTCGTGCAGCCACAGTTTGCCGTTCGCATCGACATCCGGCACCCGGATACGCTTGCCACTAACAACAAGTTCGATGATCCCCGTATCGGAAGGGATGAATAATGACTCTGGCATCTGCGACCACTTGAATTGCCCCGCAAGACGGTGCTTACCTGCACTGACCCTTACCGCGGGCCGGCCATTGCGGATAATGACAACGGCATCCTCGCCGTCGAGCTTGACCTCCTGGGGCCATTGTTCCGCTGCGCCGGGCAGGGTGAGCCAGCTTTCGGTATAGGCATACCATTGCTGTGAAAATGTGCCCGCGGAAGATCCCAGCTCAAGTGTCAACGCCGCCGGCCAGGCGCAGCGTCTTTGTCCAGCGTCATGGTAAACAAACGGGCAATGCAGCGATTCCTCGCCAAACAGCACCCAGTCAGCCCATGGCTTCAGTTCATCCGGAACCTGCTGCATGAGGATCGGGTTGGCAGCCAGGCCGGTATTCAGAGTCAAACAAGCCAGAAATATTATTATGAGCCGGATACTGCGCATGACGATCACCGTTTGTTTGTATTTCTTGTTTATAAACGTGAGCCGATGGCAGGCAAAACCGCCTCCAACCAGGCTACGAAAAGGATGACTTTTTTATTATGTTATTAGTGGTATAACCAAATCATGGTCCCTTCGCAACCTTCATTGTGCAATTAGCAAACACCCTCATCTTGTGCTCAATCTACCCTTGCATTGATTTCAGAGTAACCTGAAAAGGGGGAATAATTTGACTGCATATTATAACATGTTATAATATGTTCAATTATTAAGCTATTTCAATTAATTTTCAATAAGTTAGACAGAAAAGGCGAGGAGAAAGAGTGTGATAGGTTTTGGAAGTGAAATGTACCTTGCCGCCGTGGCAGTCCTCGTCGCAGGCTTCATCCGCGGGTTTTCAGGCTTTGGTGCCGGCATGATCCTGGTGCCGGTTTTGAGCCTGCTCTACAGTCCGGTGGTGGCAGTGGTTACCGTTGCGCTTCTCGAACTGAGGTTCCCCCAATAAAACGGACGATTTAATTACCGGTAGCTCGTTCTTCGTACTCCACCGGCGTCATATATTGT
>NZ_JAVVES010000077.1:0-11516 GCF_032250955.1 Sulfuriflexus sp.
GCATCAATCAACCTGGTTACCTTATTTTCTCGAAGCTTACTGCTTGTCAGGCTTATGTTAACGGGACAGCAGTGAATCTTTATATTAAAAACGTATTCTCAAAGAGTATAGGCTCATGTGTCAAAGATGCCCCCGCCGTCCGGCCAGACTGACGCCGTTAGATATTTTTTAGGCCATTTCGCAGCAGATTGAGGTAAAGTAAAAGCTGTGCCGGCACTATCGTTTTCCCTATCGGCCAATGGGAGTTGCATGCTTGTCAAAGATCTAATGAGTCGTTTCGCCATCAGCGTGGAAATGGATGATACCCTGGCCGAGGTCAAGAAAATCTTCGATTCGGTTTCTTTTCATCACCTGCTGGTGGTTGAAAAGGGAAAGCTGTTTGGTGTGTTGTCCGACCGCGACCTGCTCAAGGCCCTGGGCCCCACTATCGGTACTCTGGCCGAAACAGAAAAGGATCTCGCTACCCTGCAGAAGAAAGTGCACCACGTCATGACACGCAAACCCGTTTCGCTACCTGCCGATGCTGATATCTATACTGCCATCGCCCTTTTTAACGAGAATAAAATTTCCTGTATCCCTATCGTCGAGAAAGATAAGCCAGTGGGAATTTTAAGCTGGCGTGATTTGATTCGTTTCCTCGGCAGTCTGAAGCGCGATTAATCAACCCTGATCCATGGATGCCTTCACACAGCGCAACACGGCATAGTCATGCTCGCCATTCAGTGCCTCGAACACCGGCTTCAGTTTGCTGCTGTCGTCACTGTGCTCAAGGACAAAGCGGATCGCGTTGAGCGCTTCCTCGTCCAGGCCGGTGACTTCCCTCACATCAGCCTGTCCCTGCTCAATGGCCCTGGCCAAATGATTCATGACCGTGCTCACGGTCAGGTCGCGCTGGCGGGCGATCTGCTCCGCATCCATGCCAACGCGAAACAGTTGCAGGCTCTCTTCGACCGTGTCGGTGGCCGGCGCATTTTCGGCCCCCAGATGTTCGGCAATCACGGCGAGGAAGTCTTCCGCATAGGCCTCGAGCTTGCGCTCACCGACGCCATTCAAACGCCCCAGTTGCTCCCGCGTCTCGGGACGGTAAGTGACCATTTCCATCAACGTGGCATCATGGAAAATGACATAGGCCGGCACCGACTGCTCCGCGGCGAGTTGCTGGCGCTTTGCCCGCAGTGCCTGCCAGAGGGCCTTGTCGGCCTCACCAGCAAACTGCGAGGCCTTGCGGTCCCGCGCAGCGGCGCCACCGCGCCCCTTGCCTGCCGGCAGCTTGCGCAACATGAGCTGTTGCTCACCGCGCAGCACCGGCCGGCAGGCCTCGGTCAGATGCAGACCACCATAACCTTCCAGGTCCACACTGAGCAGGCCGTGGGCGATCAACTGCCGGTAGAGGTTACGCCACGCCTGCTGGTCGAGTTCCTTGCCAATGCCGAAGGTCGTGAGCTTGTCGTGGCCAAAATCCCGGATGCGGTCAGTGTCCTTGCCCAGCAGGATATCCACGAGGTAATTGACGCCGAAACGTTGCCCGGTGCGGTGAATGCAGGACAGAGCCTTTTGCGCGGCCACTGTCGCGTCCCAGGTCTCGGGTGGCGTCAGGCAGGTATCGCAGTTGCCGCAGGGCTGCGTGAGGCTGTGATCATCGAAGTATTCGAGCAGCGCCTGTCGCCGGCAACGCGTCAATTCGCAAAAGCCGAGCATGCTGTCGAGCTTGTGCCGCTCAACACGCTTGTGGTTCTCATGCGCGACCGAGCCGGCCTGCATCTGCCGCAGCATGATGACATCCTGCAGGCCATACACCATCCAGGCATTGGCTGGCTGACCGTCGCGCCCGGCACGGCCTGTCTCCTGGTAATAGGCCTCTAGGCTCTTCGGCAGATTCAGGTGCGCGACAAAGCGCACATCCGGCTTGTCGATGCCCATGCCGAAGGCGATCGTCGCGACGATGATCACGCCATCCTCGCGCAGGAAACGCGCCTGGTTGAGACGCCGTTCTTCCGGCGGCAGGCCGGCATGATACGGCAGCGCGGTCAGGCCCTTTTGCGTCAGCCACCTGGCGGTCTCATCGACCTTCTTGCGCGACAGGCAATAAACAATCCCCGCGTCGCCGGGGTGCTCGTTATGCAGGAAACGCAACAGGCGCTCACGGGCATTGCCCTGGTTCTCGCTGATGCGGTAACAGATGTTCGGCCGGTCAAAGCCGCTGACAAACTGCTGCGCCTGCTGCAGGGCCAGACGCTCGACGATCTCGCGGCGCGTGACCTCGTCGGCGGTCGCGGTCAGGGCGATGCGCGGCACCTCGGGGAAACGCTCGTGGAGGATACTCAGGCGGATATATTCCGGACGGAAATCATGCCCCCACTGCGAGACACAGTGCGCCTCATCAATCGCAAACAGCGCCAGCCGCGAACGCGACAACAGGCCCAGGGTTCGTTCCAGCATCAGGCGTTCCGGGGCGACATACAGCAGGTCGAGCTCCCCGTCGCGCACCGCCTGCTCCACCCGGGAGGCCTCTTCCTGGCTCATGGATGAATTCAGGAACTCGGCACGCACACCGAGCTGCTGCAGGGCCGAGACCTGGTCCTGCATCAGCGCGATCAGCGGCGAGATCACCACACCCAGTCCCTCGCGCAGCAAGGCCGGGATCTGGTAACACAGCGACTTGCCGCCACCGGTCGGCATCAGCACCAGCGCATCGCCGCCAGCGGTGATCTGCCCGATGATCGCCTCCTGGGTAAAACGGAAGTCATCGTAACCGAAGACCCTGGCAAGGACCTGCCGGGCCGGGCTCAAGGCGTCATTGTGGGAAGAGTCAGGCATCAGGGCAGGCAGTCTCGGTCAGCACGCGATCAAGGTCAAGGTTTGGCAAAAAATCATTATTCCCCCTCACCCCCGCCCTCTGATAGAACAACTAACCTCGCCTAGGCTGTCAAACTACGACAGCCAAGGCAGTGGTTATCCCTCAGGGAGAGGGGGTAAGTCTCTTCTCCCTGATGGAGAGGGGGTAAGTCTCTTCTCCCTGATGGAGAGGGGGTAAGTCTCTTCTCCCTGATGGAGAGGGGGTAAGTCCCTTCTTCCTGATGGAGAGGGGGTAAGTCCCTTCTTCCTGATGGAGAGGGGGTAAGTCCCTTCTCCCTCAGGGAGAAGGTTAGGATGAGGGGATCAAATCAAAGCCTTTGTAATCAGGCACACAGCCGCGCTACACTTCGCACCCCGGCCGGCCCGCCTGCCACTCATACAAACAAGATTCACGTAACGCATACTGAGTATCATGAAGTTCATTATCCGCACCTTCTTCCAGATTATCCGCATCCTGCTTGGCCCGGTCATTTTATTCTGGGACCTCGTGACCACTCCGAAGGGCATCGAACGCCCCGAGATCGAACAGGACGAGATCGACCGCCAGACGAAAAACCTGGTCCTCTACCAGTTCCGTACCTGCCCGTTCTGCATCAAGGTGCGCCGCGCCATGAAGCGCCTGTCGCTGAACATCGAGATCCGCGATGCCCAGAACGACCTCGAGAACCGTGAAGCTCTCCTGCTCGGCGGCGGTACCATCAAGGTGCCCTGCCTGAAAATCACCGACAAGAATGGCGAGGTTCGCTGGATGTATGAATCCGATGAAATCATCGACTACCTGAAGCAGCGCTTCGCCTGACAACCATGGCCGGCGCAGATACCTCTGCTGATGACTTGCCCGGCGACCCCGCCCTGCTCCTGAAACTCGCTCAATACCGCATGCCGTTTGGCAAATATGCGAATCGCCTGCTCATCGACCTGCCCGAACCCTACGTGGTGTGGTTTGCCAATAAAGGCTTTCCCAACGGCGAGCTGGGGCAAATGCTGCGCATCGTGCATGAGGTGAAGGTGAATGGCCTCGAGTATCTTTTCGCGCCACTGCGCGAGAATGGATGAATGGAAAAGCGGCCAATCTAGAGAAAAAGTGATTCGCGGTTGTCCCGCTCACCTGCTAGGATTAAAAGATAAAACGCCCAACCAAGGAGTGAAGCCTGGTCATGATAAGTGAGTCGAGAGGGATAGCTGACAACCGGGAATTATTGGCATTAGATTTTGTTACTAACCTTCTTTATCTGGAAAGTAAAGAGTATAAATGAAATGAAGCCAGACCATTCATTCTGCAATCTTGCTGACTACCCAAAAGAATTTCTGCGCATTCTCACGAATGGTGTTTCCATACCTGTGACCTATAAGAAATCATGGAATGACGGGTTTGGTGCCCGGGGCTGGAAGCTGGATGTAACTATCGGCGACCCCGTCATCATCGCCTCCACGCGTGAAACAGGCGAGCAGATTAATACCTCTGTTTTTGTACATGACATTCTTGATCACCTATTATCAGGCTTTGCGGTCAGTGGTCACAGAAGCGAAGCAATGGCACTGATTCAATTATCGAAACGAACAAAGTCCAATCCCAAACCGGACTATGAGCAAATGATAAAAGAAGATATTTTGCATGGCAGAGTAAACGGAGAGACTTTAATGTCATTTTTGCCTGACAAACTCAAATGTTTATTGCCGCCCGCTTCAGATATGACCGACAAGGAAATAATGACTTTTTTAAAGGACCATGTCGGCGAACAAAATTTGATTAGTATACTTGTAGAACATTTCTTTAGCCTGGGTGTGTCTGGAGATGCGCATGCCACCAATAGCTGGTTAATTTCAGGATTAGACCCGAACCAGAAAAGAGAAACCGGCCTTGCCCTGCAGAGCATTTTTGAGATCATGGATGCCACCACTGAAAAGGAAAATATCGATATGCTTAGAGGCGCCATTCAAATAAGTGACCGGAAGATAAGCTTTGATTTAATCGGGACGAAGCTTCCGGCGTCACTCAACGGCCTGGCTGCAACCATAGATTAAACATTAAAAACCCTTAACAAGCAGCGTCAGGCTCAACCCGTTCGTCTATTTAGAACATAAGTTCAATACCCGATACCTCAATCTATCCAGTCCTGTATTTTTAACTCCATTAATCACTGGCTCAAAGACAAGAAAGCCACTACGATAATCGCTGTTTATTTATGACCTGTCATTGCCATGCACATTGATGAACAACGCCGCTTTCGCTGGGTGCGCACGAGCATCTACCTGATTCTGATCGTGTCTTATATGTCGGTGTATTTTCATCGCATGGCACCCGCCGTGGTGTCGGCCGAGCTGATGGCCACTTTCCATACCTCAGCAGCGGCGCTGGGCTCCCTGGCGGCCATGTATTACTACATCTACACCCTGATGCAGATCCCTGCGGGGGTGTTGGCCGATACGCTGGGCAATCGCGCCTCGGTGACGGCGGGGAACCTTATTGCCGGCCTCGGTTCGATCCTGTTTGCAATGGCGGAAACCTTCGAGCTGGCGTCACTGGGCCGCTTCATGGTCGGGCTGGGCGTGTCGGTGATTTTTGTCGGTTTGATGAAAAACAACACGGTCTGGTACCGAGACAGGATCTATGGGCTCGTTTCCGGTGTCACGCTTCTCATGGGCAACCTGGGTTCGGTGCTGGCGGCCCGGCCCTTGTCGGCCCTGTTGAATATCTGGACATGGCGGGAGATTTTTCTCGCCATGGGCTTCGTCTCGCTGGCCCTGGCCGTGTTGAGCCTGCTGTATGTGCGCAACCGGCCTGAAGATGCCGGCTTTCCCTCGGTGCGGGAAATGGATGGCCTGGCATCACATGCCGAACGCCATCAGCACTGGTTCAGGGATCTGCTCGCGGTGCTTCGGAACCTCGCCGTCTGGCCGGGCTTCTGGATCAACTTCGGCATGGCTGGCGGTCTGTTTGCCTTTGCCGGCCTGTGGGGGATCCCGCTGCTCAGGGACAGCTTTGATCTCGGCCGCGATGAGGCCTCGCTCTACACCACGATTACCCTGCTAAGCCTTGCCGTGGGCACCCTGCTGGCGGGCTGGCTTTCTGACCGCATTGGTTTACGCAAGCCGGTGATCCTCACCAGCGCCGCGATCTATATGCTGGCCTGGCTGGCCTTGATCTATGTGCCGTGGCAACCGGGCATGCTGGCCATGCTGCTGTTTATGCTAATCGGTCTTACCGGCGGTGGCTTTGTGCTGACCTACCCTTGCGCCAAAGAGGTCACGCAACCGGCCCTTTCCGGCATGGCTATCAGCCTGGTAAACACCGGCCTGTTTCTTGGCGCGGCGATCATGCAGCCCCTGTTTGGCTGGGTGCTGGATCAGGGCTGGGACGGCGCAACCGCCGCGGGGATCAATGTTTATAGCTGGCAAAATTACCAGGATGCCATGTCGCTCATGCTCGGCTTCGCAACCCTCGCCTTTATCGGTGCCTTACGCATAAAAGAGACCCGTTGCCATAACCTGACACTGCAGCGCGAGTAGTCACAACGCTGCAGCAACAATAAAAAACGGGCCCAAGGCCCGTTTTTTAAATCCTGCTAATCCTGTCCAATTAGCTTTTAATCTTTCAGTCGCCCGAAGATCAAGGTTGCATTCGTGCCACCAAAGCCGAAGCTGTTCGACATCACCGTGTCGAGCCGGGCATTGTCGACACGTTCCATGACAATAGGAATACCGGCGGCGGCCTCATCGAGTTCGGTGATGTTGGCCGAGGCGCTGATAAAACCTTCCTGCTGCATGAGCAACGAGTAGATGGCCTCGTTGACGCCAGCAGCGCCGAGGGCGTGTCCGGTGAGGGACTTGGTGGAGCTGATCGGCGGGATCTTGTCGGTAAAGACATTCTTCACGGCCTCGAGCTCTTTCATGTCCCCGGCCGGGGTGCTCGTGCCGTGGGCGTTGATGTAGTCAATCGGTGCATCGACCGTGCTCATGGCCTGTTGCATGCAGCGCATCGCACCTTCGCCTGACGGTGCGACCATGTCATAACCGTCGGAGGTGGCACCGTAGCCAATCAGCTCGGCATAGATCTTCGCACCACGCGCCTGCGCGTGTTCGAGCTCCTCGAGCACGATGCAACCACCGCCACCGGCGATCACAAAACCGTCACGGTTGGCATCGTAGGCTCGCGAGGCAGTCTCAGGGGCATCGTTATACTTGGAGGACAGCGCCCCCATGGCATCAAACAGGTCAGTCATGCTCCAGTGCAGCTCTTCGCCGCCACCGGCGAACATGACATCCTGCTTACCCATCTGGATCTGTTCATAGGCATTGCCTATGCAGTGCGCGCTGGTGGAACAGGCGGAGCTGATCGAGTAGTTGATGCCCTTGATCTTGAAGGCAGTGGAAAGACAGGCCGAGGTCGTGCTGCCCATGGTGCGTGTGACCATGTACGGGCCGATACGCTTGAGGCCCTTCTCGCGCAGGGTGTCGGTGGCAATGACGATATTTTCATTGGAGCCGCCGCCGGAACCGGTAATGATGCCGGTACGCACATTCGAGACCACGTCTTCCGGCAGGCCGGAGTCCTCGACGGCCTCACGCATGGCCAGGTAATTGTAGGCCGCGGCATCGCCCATGAAGCGTTTCAGCTTGCGGTCAATGAGTTCAGCCGGGTCGATCCTGACCGGCCCATGCACATGCGAGCGAAAGCCGAGATCGGCGTACTCTTGCGAAAACTCGATACCCGAACGGCCTTCACGTAGTGACTCCGTTACTTCCCTGGCGTTGTTGCCGATACTGGAAACTATGCCCAGGCCGGTGACGACGACACGTCTCATACGAAACCCCTTTTAGAAATCTTCAGTCGATGTGAACAGACCAACACGCAAGTCCTTGGCGGTATAAATCTCCTTGCCATCGACTTCCATCGAGGCATCGGCGATCCCCATCACCAATTTACGCATAATGACACGCTTCAAATCGATACGGTAGCTCACCAGCTTGTTTTTCGGGGTGACCTGGCCGGTAAACTTTACCTCGCCGGAACCGAGCGCCCGTCCACGGCCCGGGCCGCCCTTCCAGCCGAGAAAAAAGCCCACCAGCTGCCACATGGCATCCAGGCCCAGGCAGCCCGGCATGACCGGGTCGCCCTCGAAATGGCAGTCGAAAAACCACAGGTCGGGGCGGATATCGAGCTCGGCGATGATCTGGCCCTTGCCATTGGCGCCACCTTCGTCACTGATATGCGTAATGCGGTCAAACATCAGCATCGGCGGCAGGGGCAGTTGTGCATTGCCGGGACCCAGCAACTCGCCATGCCCGCTTTTCAATAGTTCTTCCCGGTTAAAGGAGTTCTTGTTACTTATATCTATCACTGAATCAACCACTTAACTCTCCGAAACGTATTTGGCCCGGCTTTCCGGCCGGGCCGCTAAATTCTGCCCTATAGGCTACCACATCGCAGCCGCCGCGCCGATAACCCGGCGGTGTGACTCGCGCTGACAATTCCCATGCACACGGCGAAACGATCTTTTATCATAGCCGACCGTCTAATAATAAGGTGACCTGCATGCAACTCGGTACCCCCCTCTCGCCCGGCGCAACCAAAGTCATGCTGCTCGGCTGCGGCGAACTCGGCAAGGAAGTCATTATTGCCCTGCAACGCCTCGGCGTCGAGGTGATCGGCGTCGACCGTTACGAAAACGCCCCCGGGCACCAGGTCGCCCACCGCGCCCACGTCATCAACATGGCCGACCCGCTCGCCTTGCGGGCACTGGTCGAAGAGGAACGCCCGCATCTCATCGTCCCCGAGATCGAGGCCATTGCCACCGATGAACTGGCGGCTATCGAAAGGGACGGGCTCGCCACCGTGATCCCGACCGCACGCGCCGCGCAACTGACCATGAACCGCGAGGGCATTCGCTGCCTGGCCGCCGATACCCTCGGCCTGCCAACCTCGAGGTACGCCTTTGCCGAGTCGCGTGCCGAACTGCAACAGGCCATTGACGGCGGCATCGGCTACCCGTGCATCGTCAAGCCGGTGATGTCTTCCTCCGGCAAGGGTCAATCGACCCTGCGCAGTGCCGAGGACCTGCAAACCGCGTGGGATTATGCCATGAGCGGTGGCCGGGTGCAGGGCCTGCGCATCATCGTCGAGGAGATGATCGACTTCGATTACGAGATCACCCTGCTGACCGTGCGCGCCCTGGGTGCGGATGGCGAAATCGAAACCCACTTCTGCGAGCCCATCGGCCATCTGCAGCAAGACGGTGACTATGTCGAGAGCTGGCAACCACAGGCCATGAGTGAAACCGCGCTGGCGCGCGCGAGAGAGATTGCCCGCGCAGTAACCGGCGAACTCGGCGGCCGCGGCCTGTTCGGTGTTGAGTTATTTATTAAAGGTGATGATGTCTGGTTCAGCGAGGTCAGCCCGCGCCCTCACGATACCGGCATGGTGACCATGACCACGCAGTTACAAAACGAATTTGAACTCCATGCCCGCGCCATCCTCGGCCTGCCGGTATCCACTGCACTGCGCAGCCCCGGTGCCAGCGCCGTGATCTACGGCGGCATGGATGCAAAGGGTATTGCCTTTGCGGATGTGGATCGCGCCTTGCAGATACCGCAGACCGACCTGCGCCTGTTCGGGAAGCCCGAGGCCTTTACGCGCCGGCGCATGGGTGTGGCCCTGGCCTGGGCGGACGATACCGACACGGCCAGGGCGAATGCCCGACAGGCCGCCGCCAGGGTGACCCCGGTCAAGGCCTGAGTCAGGAGATCTCGGCGATGCGTTTCTGGATCTCGGTCAACTCCTCCGCGGCGATCCTGGCGATACCCGCCAGCACCTCGGCGTTCTCCAGCTGCAAGGCCTGTTCCTCTGTGTCGCGATCCAGCCCCTGGCGGTAGTCATTTTCAATCGCCTCGAGCCTGGCGCGAAGTTCGTCGCGTCGCGCGACCAGTTTCTCTAATTCATCTTCAGCCATGCTGCCCCCTATGCCTGTTTAATGATGGTCAGGAGCTCATCCTTGAGAGCCAGCCGTTTCTTCTTGAGTGTTTCAAGGTAGTCATCGGCGGTGGTCTCAATGCCCTCCTCGATACGGTAAATTTCGTCATCCAGTGCGTTGTATTCATCATGAAGTTTACTGAAATGCGCATCGTCTGCCTTCAGTTTATGGATCTGTTCCTTGTATTCCGGAAACTCTGTTGCCAGATGGTGGTGTTCGCCAAGCATGATTCACTCCTCAAAGATAAACGTTATCTGTTTATAGTCTAGTTTATATACGGCTTACTGTTCCATGAGCAAGATCAAGGTAATCCTGTAAAGACACACATTGAACACGTGTTAATCCCTGTCACTGGTCATCGGTGGTTACAGGCCCTACAATCCCGGCCACGAGCACTATGCCGCGCCACCACCGGACTGGGCGAGTGAGATCGCGGTTAGCTGTTCTTCGTAGTTCCCATACGGATCAGTTTCAGGAACAACAGCACCCACGGCGTGCCGTGCATAAACAGGTCAAAGATGTCGATGGGCTTGCTCAGTGTGCCGGCGGCGAGCATTTTCAGTTTTTCCCAGACATGCGGTTCCGGCATAAACGGCGCCAGGCCGAGCAACAGGGCGATGATGACGAGTGTCGTGAGCGAGATCTTGTCTAACCATTTCATAAGCTAAAACCTTTGATTATTTAAAAGCCCAACGCAGAGGCGCAAAGACGCAGGGAACGCGAAGCATCAAGCTATACTTTTCGAAACTTTGTGTACCTGGTGGTGAAAAATGACCATAAACAGGTTGAATGAATAAAGGGGACGTAGGGATTATTTTTTAACCACCTTCCTCGTCTTTCTTTTTCCTCGGCCTGCCGCGCTTCATTTGTCCCAGCTTGATACCGTATTTCTTCTCAATCTGTTGCCGAAATCGATCATCACCCACCGGTTGACAATAATGCGCTGCCTTACGAATCCGGTGCAAGTCAGTCTCGCTGAACTGATAGTTGAATAACTCCCGGTAAGCATGACAGCGCGTATCACGCGTCTGCCCCAACCGCAGATATTCCTCATGGGGCGTTAACCAGCTCACGTCGCCCCAGGCATTGACACCATAGCTCGACCAGTGATATTCCTCGGGCCGGGCCACCATGCCGGCTCTGACCGGATTCAACTCAACATAGCGATGGCAGATTAGCAGGTATTTCTCGGACTGGATTAAGCTGGGCCGATGGCGGCCTTCCCAGAGTGTCCCGGTCCGTTTATAGCGCCGGTTGATGTATTGGGCGTAGCGACTTCCAACCACCTTCGTGGCGTTGGATATCGCGGTGGGTGTGTCGGGCGTCACCAAAAAATGGATATGGTTGGTCATAAGACAGTAGGCATGCACCGCCACACCATAGCGCCTGGATACTTCCTTCCAGAGTTCCAGATAATACTGGTAATTCTCCGGCTCGATAAAACAGGCTTCCCGATTATTTCCCCGTTGCACGAGATGATACGGCAACCCCGGCAAATACGTCCGTGCGGTTCGTGGCATGTGCAACTCCTTTGCGATGCCTGATAGTACTATGTATTTATTATTAGAGAATAATAGTCAAACACATGACATTGGTCAAAGTTTAATCCCTATGAGGTTCCCCCAATAAAACGGACGATTTAATTACCGGTAGCTCGTTCTTCGTACTCCACCGGCGTCATATATTGTA
>NZ_JAVVES010000078.1:0-11241 GCF_032250955.1 Sulfuriflexus sp.
TGCGCATCAATCAACCTGGTTACCTTATTTTCTCGAAGCTTACTGCTTGTCAGGCTTATGTTAACGGGACAGCAGTGGTTCGAAGATTATAAACGCTAACGCTGCCCGGAATCGAATTATGCCAGGCGCCTGCATGAATGCCTGTGCGTTCAGTTTTCCACTACTACCTGATAGCGTGCCGGAGTATAAGCCGGGCCGGTTGTTCCTGTTGCGGGCTCACTGCTTCAAGCGATAACCCGACCTGAACATCCACCAGACGGTGGTCAGGCACGCCAGCAGGAAGACCATCACCATGGCCAGGCTCAGCCAGACACTGACGTCGGCGATGTTGAAGAAGCTCCAGCGAAAGCCGCTAATCAGGTAAATCACCGGGTTAAACAGCGTCACGGTCTGCCAGGCAGGAGGCAGCATATCTACGGAGTAGAAGCTGCCGCCGAGAAATACGAGCGGGGTAATTACCAGCAAGGGGATGAGCTGCAGCTTTTCAAAGTCGTCTGCCCACAGGCCGATAATGAAACCGAACAGACTGAACGACACGCAGGTCAGCACCAGGAAGATGAGCATCCACACAGGATGGGCAATCTCGAGGGTGACAAAGAAACCCGCTGTCGCGAGGATGATCAGGCCAATGATAAACGACTTGGTGGCGGCGGCGCCGACATAGCCGATCAGTATTTCGATGAAGGAGACGGGCGCCGACATCAACTCGTAGATGCTGCCGGTAAACTTGGGAAAGAAAATACCGAACGAGGCATTCGAGATGCTCTGGGTCAGGAGTGCGAGCATGATCAGCCCGGGGACAATAAACGCGCCGTAGGAGACGCCGCCGACCTCCTCGATCCGTGAACCGATGGCGGAACCAAATACAACAAAATACAGTATGGTGGAGATCACCGGTGAGGCAAAACTCTGCAGCAGGGTGTTCCAGGAACGGAGCATTTCATGCTTGTAGATTACTTTGACGGCGTGCAGGTTCATGATTTGGTCGTGACCAGGTCAATAAAAATGTCTTCCAGCGAACTCTTCGAGGTATCAACGTCTTTCACTAGCAAGCCTGCCTCACTGATGGCGGAGAATAAGCCCGGAATGCCGCTATGAATATTCAACGGGTCATAGGTGTAGATGAGTTGCCGGCCATCGGCGGAGAGCTCCAGCATCCAGGCCTGTAAGGCGGGAGGGATGCTGTCGATGGGGTCCTCTAGCTCCATAATCAGCTGCCGCGTGCCGAGCTTGTGCATGAGTGCCCGCTTGTCATCCACCAGCAACAGTTCACCGTTATTGATCACGCCGACACGATCGGCGATGGCCTCGGCCTCCTCGATATAATGGGTCGTGAGGATGATGGTCACGCCGGACTGGCGCAGACGCGACACCAGTGCCCACATGTCCTTGCGCAATTCAACGTCGACGCCGGCCGTGGGTTCGTCGAGAAACAGGATAGACGGTTCATGTGACAGCGCCTTGCCGATCAACACGCGTCGTTTCATGCCACCGGACAGCGTCCGCAGATGGCTGTCTCTCTTTTCCCACAACGACAACTCCTTGAGCAGTTGCTCGAGATAGGTCGGGTCGGGCTTTTTGCCAAACAGGCCTCGACTGAAGGACAGCGTATTCCAGACAGTATCGAAGGCGCCAAGCGTGAGTTCCTGCGGAACGAGGCCGATCATGGCCCGCGTGATACGATAATCCTTGATGATATCGTGGTCAGCGACGCGCACGGTACCGGAACTGGCGTTGACGATCCCGCAAATGATCGAGATCAAGGTGGTCTTGCCGGCACCATTCGGCCCGAGCAGCGCGAGGATCTCGCCCGGCGCAATGTCGAGGCTCACACCCTTAAGGGCGTGATAACCGTTCGCGTAGGTCTTGGACAGATTGGATATAGAGACAATGGGTTGCATAATTAATTCTACAACAAAAGAATACAGTGCTCGGTGCCAGTGTCAACAAATAGAAAAAACCGTACTCCCATTCAGTGTTACGTTAATATAAACAGTCCGGAATATTCGTGGCGCAGCGCGCGGGCACTAATAGTGGGTATTTTTCAACCAGGTTTGGACAGATGATATTTGACTTTGAGGAGCTGGACTATCAGCAAACACCACTGGGGGAAATCAGTCTCCGGCGCCGGGCAGAGCCACGACTCGACGGAAAAATCGTTTACGAGGTCAAACTGGGCGAGGAGTTTCTCATGTCCAGCCTGTTTACCGCTGCCGAGATTGCGCTGGCCCGGCTCGGCCTGGCGGCGCTTGAGGGTGACGACTGGGATGTCGTGGTCGGCGGCCTGGGGCTCGGCTATACCGCGGCGGCGGCCCTGGAAAATCCCTTGCTCGGATCGTTGACGGTGATTGATGTGATGGCGCCCGTTATCGACTGGCACCGTCGCGGCCTGGTGCCACTGGGCGAGACGCTGGTCGCCGACCCGCGTTGCCGGCTGGTGGAGGCCGACTTCTTTGCGGTGGCGGCAGGCAACCGTGGTTTCGAGTCTGCCGTGCCGGTGCCGCTAGTGCATGCGGTGTTACTGGATATCGATCACACCCCCGGCCATTGGCTCAATCCAGGTAACAGCACTTTTTATAGTGAGCGGGGCCTGGCTGACATGGCGGCCAAGCTGCATGCCGGTGGTGTCTTCGGGCTGTGGTCTGACGACCCGCCGGATGCAACGTTCATACAGTTGCTTGAACGCACATTTACCACTGCCGAGGCCCATGTTGTGGATTTTGCCAATCCGTATACGGGCGGGGAATCAACCAACACGGTCTACCTGGCACAGAAGCACGGGAAACGGCAGTAGCGGCAGCCTTTATTGCCGGTCGCCTGAAAGGTGATGGCTTGCGGGATAACCGGTCAAGGCCAGATACCCCTTTCGAGGGTGACTTTCGCCATACGTTCGATAGCGACGACCAGCGCCGCGGTGCGCAGATCCGGCGCGGGCGGCTGGTTGTCGTTGTTTTCCGCATCGGCGCTGTCTGCAGGGCGGGTACCTACAGTAAGCAGGTGTTGCCAGCGATCAAACACGGTATCGACAGCGCGTGTCATTTTGATTTTCAGCTTGCGGTTAATCTCCTCGAGTTCCCAGCTTTCATGCTCAATGTTCTGTACCCATTCAAAATGACTGACCGTCACGCCGCCGGCATTCGCGAGAATATCCGGCAGCACGAGCACACCATTGCTAAAGAGGATGTCATCGGCGTCGGCTGTGATTGGCCCATTGGCACCTTCAACTATAAGCCTGGCGCGTATGCGCGCGGCATTTTCCTTGTGTATCTGGTTACTCAGCGCCGCGGGGATCAGGATTTCACAGTCCAGTTCCAATAGGTCCTGATTGGTGATGGTGAGCGTTTCCGGCAAGCCAACGACGGTCTCGTGTTCGTCCTTGTAGGTCTGTACGGCATCTGGGTCGAGGCCATTTTCATCATGGATACCGCCCTGGGTATCGCTTATGGCGACGATGATCGCGCCTTCTTCCTGGAACAAGCGCGCCGCGGCTGCACCGACATTGCCAAAGCCCTGAATCGCAACCCTTGCCCCCTTGATATCCCGGAGTCCGGTGACGCCTCCGCGCTCCAGCAGGCGCTGGGTGGCATACAGGCAGCCGCGGGCGGTAGCATCACAACGGCCTTCCGAACCGCCCAGGTCAAGGGGCTTGCCTGTTACTACGGCGAGATTGTCCTTTCCCTGGTGAAGGATGTCATAGGTATCATAGATCCAGGCCATGGTCTGGGCATTCGTATACAGATCGGGGGCGGGCACATCCGTATGCGGACCAATATTGTCGCCGAGTTCGCTGACATAGCGGCGGATGATACGGCGCAGATCAGTTTCAGTCAAGGTCTTGGGATCGCAGGCCACGCCCCCCTTGGCGCCGCCAAAGGGTACGTCGATGAGTGCGCACTTCCAGGTCATGAGTGCCGCGAGGGCGCGCATCTCATCGGCGTTCACATCGGGATGGAAACGAATCCCGCCTTTCCCCGGGCCGAGTACGCGGTTGTGGACGACGCGGTAACCATGGAAGGTGACGACCGAGCCATCTTCCAGCTCGATGGGGAAACAAATGCTGATGCTGCGCTTGGGGGAATTGAGAAAATCAACAAGGCCGTGCTTTATGCCGTTTAGATACTGGCTGGCACGCTCGAAACGCTGCCGCGCCATGTAGACAGGATTGCTTTTGTCTGATTCTTCGAGGGGGACGGATGGTGTTTCGGTTTGATCCTCGCGCATTGTTCACTCCCGATTATTATTCGTTCATGGCGCTAGTCTATACCGTTACCGGTTAGTTGGGAATGAGGTGACCCGGGATGCATCATTGCCAGGATTAACGCCGGACCGTCGCTAGCCACATACAGGCAACCCTGCCCTGTGGCAGCATTTAGCTTGATGAGGTCATTGGCGGGATGAAGGACTGGAAGGAACGGTAAAACAAATGCGGCGAGCGGCACGTCCGTGTGCCATACAGATATTATTTCTAGCCTTCCATTTCGAGATCCGCCTTGACGGCATCAATACCGGCCTGGGCACATTTTTCATCGGTGACCCCGGAAGGCGCGCCACTGACACCAACGCCACCGAGAATGGTGCCGCCAATGTTGATGGGCAGACCGCCGGCGCTTATGACCAGGCCGTCGATCTTGGGTACTGCATAGGCACCCTTGAAGCTGCCTTCCATTTGCGAGAGCGGACTGTTAAAGGCCATTGCCGTATGCGCCTTCTGCTTGCTGATCGGCAAGGTGATATCCATCGCCAGCACGTCACGCATAACAACCTGCGGATGACCACCGCGGTCAACCACGGTGACAGCGATTTGCACACCCTCTTTGCGACACGCCTTGATGGCGGCGTCGGCAATGCGGTTAGCCGTCTCCAGGCTCAGGCGCTTGATGTTGATGGTCATGGGGTCTTCGGCGTGCAGGGTCGGCGCGAAGGCTACGGCAATGGCGAGCACAGGGAAGAGAAATAGTTTATACATATGCAATGTTCTCCGCAAAAAAGTGTAGAAAAAGGTTCTGCAAAATAAGGTGTAGCAACGAGTATAGAGAGCAAGGTGAGATAATAAAAGCCGTGTGTATACGTAAGATATGATTTCCATTTTGGTGATGTGGTTATAAGAAAATTGACCTGTACCGGTTACCACAGACAGACGAACCGGCCTAGGGGTTAAACCTGATAGAGGTCGGCAAGGACTAGCATTAAACTGATGATTAATTATCAGACAACAAATTGCGTTAATGCATGGAATTCCTTCAGACCGAGTTTGCGTCAAATAGCCTGCAGACATGGCTGATCGCCGTTGCCATTGTACTGGTTATACTGCTGCTGACGGGCGGTTTCTATGTGGCGGGGATAAAATACCTGACGCACCTTGCCGATCGTAATAAGAATACGCTGTGGGCGGTGCTGCTGGCCGTGGTCAGGCGTACAAGTTGGCTGTTCCTGCTTATCCTGGCCCTGTTTATTGCCAGCGCGGCGGTCGAGATCCCGGATAAAACACGGCTCACGTTGAGCGTTATCGTCATTATGGCCCTGCTCATCCAGGCAGCGGTATGGGCCTCGGCCACCCTGCAGGTAATAATCGAGAAATATCGGCAGCGTAAGCTGGCCAGCGACCCCGCCAGTGTCACGACGCTGAACATCCTCAATTTTGCCAGTAAAATCGTTATATGGTCTATCGCCTTACTGCTGATACTGGATAACCTGGGCGTCAATGTTACGGCACTGGTTGCGGGCCTGGGTATCGGCGGTATCGCCGTGGCGCTGGCGTTACAGAACATACTTGGTGATTTATTCGCGTCGCTGTCAATCGTTCTCGATAAGCCCTTTGTGGTAGGTGACTTCCTGATCATGGGCGACTTCCTTGGTTCGGTGGAATATATCGGCATGAAGACCACGCGCCTGCGCAGTCTCTCCGGGGAACAACTGATCTTTTCCAACCTGGATTTGCTGAACAGCCGCATTCGTAACTACGGGCGCATGTACGAACGCCGGGTGGTGTTTAATCTCGGTGTCACTTATCAGACACCGCGCGACAAGCTGATCACAATCCCGCATATCGTCCGTGAGGCGGTTGAGAAGATGGAGAAAACACGCTTTGACCGCTCACATTTCAAGGAATACGGCAATTTCGCACTGGCCTTCGAGTCGGTCTACTATGTGCTGGGGCCGGACTATAATGAATACATGGATATCCAGCAGGCCATCAATCTGCGCATCCACGAACGCTTCGAGCAGGAAGGTATCGTTTTCGCCTACCCAACACAGACGCTTTATGTACAGCAGCCATAGAGTGAGGTCTGTCCCTTCGCCCGCCACAAGGCCTGATGTCCCAACGCCACTGGACGCCGAAACACCCCCGGTAGCCGGGTAGTTAGACAGGCCCGAGCCGTTATCTTTTGAGTGTTTTTCTGTTAAAGGTAAAAAAATGTTACCGGTAGCGACGGGTTTTGGCCGTGGCAGCGTTATATATTCCGAGGGTCGGTAAGCACGACCTGACCGAATAGTCTTTAGAGGATGGAATGATGAAAAAACAAATGCTTACAGGCGCGGCTTTACTCGTATTCGCTGTCTCCTCCACGCCATTGATGGCGTCTGATGGACACGGCGATGGTAAGGGTGGTCGTTTCATGAAATTTTTCGATACAAATAATGACGGCAGCGTCGATATGACAGAGTTCAATACCGCTGCAGCAGAACGTTTCAAGCGCATGGATGCCGATGACAGTGGCATCATAAGCAAGGATGAGTTGCGTGACTACATGCGTAGCCGTAAAGACGAGCACAAGCAGAAACGCTTTGCGCGGATGGATACGAATGGTGACGGCACGGTAGGGCGCGATGAATACCTGGCCCACAGACAGGCCCGGGCCGAGCGACATTTTATGCGCATGGACAAGGATGCCGATGGCAGTGTGAGCAAGGGGGAATTTGCGAGCAGTCAAAAGCGTAAGCATCACAAGCAACGTATGTTCAAGCGTTTTGATGCAAATGGCGATGGCCAGATAAGCCGGAACGAAAGCCTGGCCGCATGGTCAAACTGGTTCAAACGTATTGATACAAATAATGACCAGGTCGTATCCGAAGATGAAATCAAGGCATACCGTAACCATTTGCACGGCAAGAAAGTCAGCGCCAGATAAGCCGCATAGGCGGATGATGACAAAACAGCCGGCGTCGGTAGTTCAACATCGCCCGTGGTCTGAGATTGAAGACCACGGGCTGTTGCAACGTATTGCCGGTGCCAACAAGCAGGCATTCACGGAGTTAGCACGGCGTCATATGCCGGTTATGCTGGGTTTTGCGCGGCGCTATGTGAGCAGTAGTGATGCCGAAGACGTAGTACAGGAGTCTCTGACACGGGTCTGGATCAAAGCGGGACAGTGGCAGGATCGGGGCGTGTCTCCGCGTAGTTGGATAATGCGGATCGTATACAATCTGTGCATGGATAAACTGCGTAGCGAGCGTTGGGATACGGAACCGGCAACGGATGAGTTGAAGTGTTCGGCAGCAACGCCTGAAAGGGCTTACGAGCACGACTGTCGCCAGCACCAGCTCACCCGGGCTCTGCAGGCACTACCGGAACGTCAGCGCAGTGCTATTTTTCTCACGGTTTACCACACCATGAGTAACCGGGAAACCGCCGCAGTGCTAAAGGTGAGCATAGAGGCGCTTGAGTCACTACTTAGCCGGGGACGAAAACGCTTAAAGGAAATTGTCAAACAGCAAGGTGAATCATGATGACCACCAGTACACAACAGTCTGTCAGTATCGAGCGAGTCGAGACATTGATCGAGGCCTATGGCAGTAATACCCGGTGCTGGCCAGAAGAGGAGCGTGATGCAGCGATGACCCTGTTGGCAGAAACACCGGCCCTGCAGCAGCGTTATAAGGAAGCACAACAGCTTGATACGGTCTTGTTGGCCGGGCAGTTGGAAGAGCAGCCAGACGATGCACTCCTTGCGCGGATTGTTGATAAGCTGCCGCCTCAGCAGGTAGCCGGCGTTACTGTGAAGCAACAGGAGCGGTGGCAGTGGTGGCCGACATCGATCGCGGCGGGTTTTGCCGTGATGGCGATCGTGTTTATGGTGATGAATGCCCCACAACAGGGAATAGAGAACGAGCAGCTCGCCTTGCAGGAAATGGACTACTGGTTATGGGAGGAAGTAACCGACCAGGCGAGTGTTGATAGCAGTGAAGAGTTACCTGCAGACTTTATGAGTATGTTGTAAGAATCCAGTCTGCGTCTCATGGTGGCGGGTTAGAGTCCCTGTCCAGCCGGCTCACTGACAAGATGCATTTTCGCACTCCTGCCAGCCTGCGCCACCCTTTAAGCGTGGAACGCACGCAGGACAGGCGACAACAGGCTGGTAGTCATTGGTAGTTTATTTCCAGAACTGCCACCATCTACGCCTGGTTTTTTCTTCTTTGGTGCCTTCACCTTCCATCATCTCTCCCTTGCCGGGTGCAGGTGCGGCCTGTTTTCGCTCTGCTTCCATTTCGGCGCGTTCGCGCTTTTGATCCGCTTCCATTTCCATACGTTCACGTTTTTGTTGTGCCTCGACACGTTCACGTTTTTGGTCCGCCTCCATTTCGACACGTTCGCGTTTTTGATCTGCTTCCATTTCGATACGTTCGCGGGACTGCTCATTAACGCTTCCCCGTTCGCCCTGATGTTGTTGTGCCGTTACCGTGGCGCTGGCAATCAACAGGCTTACAAGCAACAATGTAAGTGAAATTAGCATTGATAATTGAAATTCGTTTTTCATGCTGTTCCTCCAGGTAAATCAGGTTAAGCGGTACGCAATATGACCGCGTGAAGAGTAATGCTCACGCCGCATGGCGAAATTGCAAACACCCCATGCAAAACGAAAGCTGATCGTGTTGCCCGTATCCGGGACTGGCCAGTGCATTAAAGCCTGCAAGGACTGGCAGTTTAGGTGATCAACGAAATGCAAAATAATCGTACTACTACTAGCCAGTGCTTTATCCAGTGGCGACTACGCCAGGGAGCCGCTGCATCGGTTTCCAGCGTCATGGCAACAGCCCCGGGTAGGCAGGCCATTTAGTGAAGAAAACGATGCTGACAATCGAAAATAATTGCTGGTATTTTTTCGGGTAATTAAGACAATCGCTGGCTGGACAAGGTGTTTACGAGGATATACACATGCACCACCCTGCTGATATGTACGATGAAGAGAACGACTATGCCGAGGAGGGTTTTTCTATCGAGAACCCCATGCGAAACAAGGCCAGGCAAAAGAAACAGAAAAGAACGCGCCGTAAGCTGGAGGACCGCCTGGAAGCAAAGCGGTTACGAAAGTTACTGGACGATTTCCCGGACTACTGAACTAAAACAGGTATAACCATACGGTCTTCTCCCCGGCCATGTCCGGGGGCATAATAATTTAGAGGTATTTCCCAGGTATGCTTCATCCGGACACTGAATTACGCACTATAAATCCACGAATTGGTTGCGGTATTTTTGCCACGGCTGATATTCCCAGGGGCACCATAGTGTATGCCAAAGATGCAATGGAGATCATCGTATTTGAAGAGGATATGCTATATCGGGATAAAAAATACCGGGAGCATATCAAAAAGTATTCCTATACCGAGGCCGACGGCAGCAAGGTACTGAGTTGGGACCTGGCCAAATATGTTAATCATGCCTGCGATAGTAATACCCTGAGTACCGGCTATGGTTTCGAGATCGCTGTTCGGGACATTGTCAAGGGAGAACAAATCACCGATGACTATGGCATGCTGAATATTGAATGCATGATGAGCTGCGAATGTGGCAGCCTGTTTTGCAGAAAAAATATCGGGGTGAACGATTTTGCCACCTCTGTGGATAACTGGGATCGAAGGGTGCAGGCAGCCATCGATTGCCTACCTGATGTAGCACAACCCTTGCTCGGGTATCTCAATGGTGAAACTCGTAGTTTACTGGAAGGGTATCTGGTCGGAAGTCATGACTATCGATCGGTAAGCGAACTTGAGCGACGCATATCACAGAATATTGCCTGATTCCGGCGCTTTTATCCTCTCTGTAAGAACTGCCTGTAAACAGAAAAAATTCTGAAAATTACAGACGACCATTTAACCTTCCGGAAATTATTACCAACAACGATCCCGGGTCATGCTGCAAAGAAGAGGGTGTTTCGGCTGCCGGGGTGCCAGATATTGATGTATTTTATAAGCTGGATTAACATATAACAAATAGAAAATTAAAAACAACTCAGAATTGAGAGTCAGTGAGGGGGAGGTTATGAAAACAGAAAATTTTCTGCTAATACTGTGCTGTGTGGTTTTTTTGCCTGGCTGCGCGATTCAGGCACATAAATATGAAATCGCAGCGGAGAATATCCAGATCCTGAAAAGAAGCGGTAAATCAGCTATCCGGGTCGGCGAATTTTCTTCGGCCAGTCCGAAAATCAATGCATTGACCATACGTGGCTCTACCTTCGAGTCGCCTTATAATGGATCCTACGAGGAATATCTGAAGACAGCCATAACGGAAGACCTGAAACAGGCCTCTCACTATGCGGCGGATAGTAATATCGAGGTATCAGGGGTGCTGCTCAAGAATGAGTTCGATGCATCGGGTGTCAATATAGGGACGGCAAGCATCTCGGCGCGGGTGATAGTCAATAATGCAGGTACGGAAAAATACAATAAGGTCGTCACTAATAACCATGAGTGGGAGTCATACTTCGCCGCGTTCTCTGCTGTCCCTGCTGCGCAGATTGGCTATGTTGATACCGTTAGGAATTTCCTGAAGAAACTCTATTCTGACGAGGATTTCATCAAGGCGTGCAAGTAATACAAACAATACGGAGCTAACATGAAAAATATACCAAGAATTCTTGCCGTTATTCCACTGCTGACACTATTGGGTTGTGCACACCCGATTGTTATATCACCGCGGATTGAAGAGTTGCCCCAGGAAAACAGCGTCAGGATAGACAAGGTTGTGGGTTATTACATCTCAGCTACCGATATGGCTGCAAACATAGAGACGCCGGGCGGTGGTGGTGACAGGATATCCTATCATCCATACAAGGATATCGAGGCGGCACTTAACAAGGTTTTATCCAATGTCTACAAGGATGTATACAAGCTGAAATCAAAAAATGACGCGGGTGAGCTGGCCACTAATGGCATTACTTATGTCGGCTCTTCACCAAATCAAGTGGGTAGGTTACCGTAGAAGCCATGAGAGACAAAGAATTATACGCGCAGATATTAGGG
>NZ_JAVVES010000079.1:0-11127 GCF_032250955.1 Sulfuriflexus sp.
CAATGTGTTATCGAATCTAAATCCCCTCACCCTAACCCTCTCCCGAAGGGAGAGGGAATTAACGGGACAGCAGTGATGGCAAGACGAATTTTTGAATAATGAATGAAAACCGCTCGTTGGAAAATTGCAGTCATGTATTTTTCTGTGCGCGCGGTGGCATCAAGCCAGCTGGCGGGTTTTTATGAACAGACAGGATTTACAGGACAAAACGGCATTCAAGCGGTGGCACGAACAACATCATGTTAATCCTGTAAATCCCGTCCAATAAAAAGGCCCCGCACTGCAGGGCCTTTTTATTTAAGATACGTCAGTCTTACTTGCCGCCACGCTCGAGATTATCGAGGTAACGCTCGCTGTCCAGGGCGGCCATACAACCGGAACCGGCCGAGGTGATGGCCTGGCGATAGATATGATCGGCAACATCCCCGGCGGCGTAGACACCCTCAATCGACGTCTGCGTGGCATTGCCCTGTGAGCCACCCTTGACGGACAGGTAACCGTGTTCCATATCGAGCTGGCCTTCGAAGAGGTCGGTGTTCGGCTTGTGACCGATGGCGATGAAGACACCGTGCACGTCGATCTCTTTTGTCGCCCCATCCTGCGTGTTCTTGATGCGCAGGCCGGTTACACCACTATTGTCACCGAGCACTTCGTCAAGCTCGTGGTTCCACTCGATGGTGACATTCCCGCTTTTCGCTTTTTCGAGCAGCTGGTCGGCGAGGATTTTCTCGGAACGGAAGCTGTCGCGGCGATGGATGACAGTGACATGTTCAGCGATGTTGGCAAGGTACAGGGCCTCTTCAACCGCGGTGTTGCCGCCACCGATCACGGCGACCTTGCGGCCCTTGTAAAAGAAACCGTCACAGGTCGCGCAGGCAGAAACGCCGCGGCCCTTGAAGGCCTCTTCGGAGTCGAGGCCCAGGTACATGGCGGAGGCGCCGGTGGCAATGATTAAAGCGTCGCAGCTGTACTCGCCGGCGTCACCGCTGAGCTGGAATGGCCGGCTGCCCAGATCAACCTTGTTGATATGGTCGGAGATGATCTCGGTATCGAAGCGTTCGGCATGCTCGCGCATGCGTTGCATCAATTCCGGGCCTTGTACACCCTGCGGGTCGCCGGGCCAGTTATCCACGTCGGTGGTGGTCATCAGCTGGCCACCCTGCTCCAGGCCGGTAACCATGACCGGCTCCAGGTTGGCGCGGGCGGCATAAACCGCGGCCGTGTAGCCGGCAGGACCGGAACCGAGAATCAGCAGTCGACAATGCTTTTTATCACTCATTTGTATAATGTCTCCGTATAAAACTGTGGTTGTTCACCCAGGGTTGGAGGTGCAAACTGTAGGTCAAATTTATTGCCACTATATTACGGAAAGCCCGGCGGCCGGTAAAGCAAAGTCGGTTGGCGGCTTCGAGCAAGGTAAAGGTGGAGGTCGTACATGGATATTGGTATCCCGAAAGAGATCAAGGTGCTCGAGGGGCGCGTGGCACTCGTGCCGGCGGCGGTGGCGGAGCTGTGCCGGTTTGGGCACGGCGTCTTTGTCGAGACCGGTGCCGGTCAGGCCAGTGGCTATAGTGATGCCGCTTATGCGCAGGCCGGGGCGCAAGTCGTCGACAATGCCGCCGGCTTATATGCCCACTCGCGTCTTATCGTCAAGGTCAAGGAGCCGGTGGCCGGGGACCTTGAGCACCTGACCAGGGATCACATCGTCTTTTCCTATTTACATCTCGCTGCCTTGCCGGAACTGACCCGGGAGTTACAGGCCATCGGTTTGACCGCTATCGGTTTCGAAACCATTGCGGCAGGGCGACAGTTGCCCCTGCTGGCACCGATGAGCGACATCGCCGGTCGCCTGGCGGTCCAGATCGGCAGCAACCTGCTATACCGCCCGCAGGGGGGCAAGGGCCTGCTGCTTGGTGGTTTGCCCGGCGTGGAGCGGGGCCGGGTCGTGATTCTCGGCGCGGGTGTGGCCGGTGGCAACGCCGCACTGGTGGCCGCGGCACTCGGCGCCGAGGTGACGGTATTTGACCGCGACCGCGAGAAACTGGCCCGAATGCGGGCGCTGGGCGGCAATGTCACCGGTCTGCACAGCTATGGGGAGAGCATTGCCGAGGCCGTGCGGGGAGCGGATTTGCTGATAGGGGCGATTCTCGTCCCGGGCAAGAAGGCCACGCACCTGGTCAGCGAGGCCATGGTCAAGAGCATGCAGGCGGGCAGTGTCATTGTGGATATCGCGGTGGATCAGGGTGGCTGCATCGAGACCACCCGCCCCACCGACTATAGCCAGCCGACGTTTGAACAGCACGGGGTGACCCATTTCGGGGTCACCAACATGCCCGGGGCGGTGCCCAGAAGTGCCACCCAGGCACTTTCCGCAGCGATTCTGCCGTGGCTTGAGCGCCTTGCCGCGCCGGGCTGGCGGGAGGAGCCCATCCTGGCCGGGGCGGTGAATGTGGATGCCGGAAAAGTGGTCCACCCGGCACTGCTGGGTTAAGCTATATATTCCCTTCACAGGGATGGTCTTATTGAGTAAAACTCGTTAAGATTAAGAAAGTTACATAAAAAACCTCTTATTTTAAATTAGTCAGAACGGTTACCCACTTGGCCCAGGCAAAACGTAAATCATCTACCGCTAACATAAACACGATTAACCACCATCGCGGCCTGCGCGAAGGCAGTCTGCTGGTGCTGGGGGCCATCGGTGTCTACCTGTTGCTCTGCCTGCTGACCTACCGGATCTCCGATCCTGGCTGGTCACAGAGTGCCGGCCAGCCGGGCAATGTCAACAATGCCGGTGGCGTTGCCGGGGCGTTGTTTGCCGACGTATTCCTGTATCTATTTGGCCTGATGGCCTACCTGTTTCCGATTATGGTTATCTATAGTGGCTGGTTGTTATTCCAGGGTCGTAACCTGACCGGCGGCTTTAACACCCGTCAGTTTGCCCTGCGCGCGGCGGGTTTCCTGCTCACCCTGGGAGCCGGGGCGGGACTGGCAACCATGCATGTGCAGCAACCCGGCCTGGCTTTGCCGCTGAACCCCGGAGGAGTCCTGGGTGACCTGACCGGAAACGGCCTGGTCAGTATGTTTAGTTTCCTCGGCGCGACCTTGTTCCTGCTGGCCTTATTCCTCACCGGCGTGACCCTGTTTACCGGCCTGTCATGGTTCTGGCTCATGGATATGGCGGGTAAATACACGCTGCTGTTGCTGGCCCTGTTACGTGAGCAGGTGAGCCGCTTCAGTGAATACCTGCAAGGTCGTCGGGCGCGTATCAAGCGTAATGATACGGTCGAGGTCGTCAAGCGCAAGAGCCTGACGCGCAAGCCGCCGCGTATCGAGCCGATAGTGGAGTTGCCGGAACCCGGCGTGCGTGCCGAGCGTGAACGCCAGGTACCGTTATTTGACACGCCCGATGATACGCCACTGCCGCCACTCTCGTTGCTGGACGTCCCCAAGGCCATTGAAAATCAGCTATCTAAAGAGGCCCTGCAGGCCATGTCGCAGTTAGTAGAGATGAAACTGCGGGACTTTAACATCGAGGTTGAGGTGGTCGCCGTGCACCCCGGTCCGGTGATCACGCGCTTTGAGCTGCAACCGGCACCGGGTTTGAAGGCCAGCAAGATCAGTGGCCTGGCCAAGGACCTCGCCCGTGCCATGTCCATTGTGAGTGTGCGCGTGGTTGAAGTCATTCCTGGCAAACCCGTTATCGGTCTCGAGGTCCCTAACGAGGTGCGCGAGATCGTGCGTCTGCGTGAGATCGTCAATTCCAGAGAATATGAAAGCCATGATTCGAAACTGTCCCTGGCGATGGGCAAGGACATTGCCGGCTATCCGGTGGTGGTAGACCTGGCGAAGATGCCGCACCTGCTGGTCGCCGGCACGACCGGTTCGGGCAAATCGGTGGCGATCAATGCCATGATCCTGAGTCTGCTCTACAATGCTACACCGCACGATGTGCGCGTCATCATGGTCGATCCGAAGATGCTCGAGTTGTCTATCTATGAGGGCATTCCGCACCTGTTAACCCCGGTGGTCACGGATATGAAAGACGCCGCTAATGCACTGCGCTGGTGTGTGGCGGAAATGGAACGTCGCTACAAGCTTATGGCGGCACTCGGGGTACGCCACCTGACCAGTTATAACCGTAAGGTGAAAGAGGCGAATGATAAAGGTGAGCCGATTCCTGATCCGACTTTCGTCAAGGAAGATGGCCTGGATGAAGAGCCGCCGATGCTGGAACATCTGCCCTACATCGTGGTCATAATTGATGAGCTTGCCGACATGATGATGATGGTCGGTAAAAAGGTTGAAGAACTTATCGCCCGCTTGGCGCAAAAGGCACGCGCCTCCGGTATCCACCTGATCCTGGCGACGCAACGGCCGTCAGTGGACGTGATCACCGGTTTGATCAAGGCCAATATCCCGACCCGTATTGCCTTCCAGGTCTCGACCAGGATCGATTCGCGGACAATCCTCGATCAGGGGGGCGCCGAGCAGCTCCTCGGGCACGGCGACATGCTCTATATGGCCCCGGGAACCGGCGTGCCCACGCGTATACACGGCGCCTTTGTTTCTGATGAGGAAGTGCACAAGGTTGTTGATAACCTGAAGAGCAAGGGCGAACCTGATTACCTCGATGCCATAATCAGTGAAACTAGTGGCGATGGCGTGCCGGGTCTGACACCTTCGGAAGGAGGCAGTGGCGACGAGATGGACCCGCTCTATGATCAGGCCGTGGCGATTATTACCGAATCACGGAGGGCCTCGATTTCGGGCCTGCAGCGTCGCCTGAAGGTCGGCTATAACCGTGCCGCACGCATGATCGAAGAGATGGAAGCAGCAGGTGTTGTCAGTGAAGTACAAAGTAACGGTCAGCGTGAAGTGATTGCGCCACGGCCACCAAAAGGTTAATGATGAAAAAATTATTGTGTTTGTTGCTGTTGTTAATGCCCTTGCCGGCACTGGCAGGTATCGGGGATGTGCGTCTGAAGGCTTTTTTTGAAGAGGTTGATTCGATACGTGCCGACTTTGTGCAGCAGGTACTGAACCCGCAAAACCAGGCCTTGCAACAGACCAGTGGCACCATGCTGTTGTCACGCCCCGGACGTTTTCGCTGGGATTATACGCAACCCTACAGGCAGTTGATTGTCGCCAACGGCGAAAAGGTCTGGTTGTATGACGTTGACCTGGAACAGGTAACGGTGAAGAAGTTTGACGCGGCCATGGGTAGTACGCCGGCCCTGTTACTCAGTAGTGGCGCGAATATTGAAGACAATTTCAGTGTCCGCGATCTCGGTATGAAAAATGATCTTGCCTGGGTCGAGCTGACGCCGAAGAATAAAGACAGCGGCTTTGAAAAGCTGTTGCTCGGTTTTGGCGAACACAATCTGCAACACATGGAGCTGCAGGACAGCTTTGGCCAGTTGACCCGGCTCAGCTTCACTAATATTGAACGCAATCCTGAACTCGAGTCTGCCCAGTTTGATTTCGTACCACCAGCGGGCGTGGATGTCATTGGCGAGTAAGTTGCCCATGTTGCAGCCCGGACTTACATGAACCCCGATCTCTTTTCTGCACAAACGCCGGATGCCGGCAAGCCACTGGCGGACCGCATGCGTCCGCGAAGCCTCGAGAATTTCTTTGGCCAGAATCACTTGCTTGCGGCAGGCAAACCCTTGCGCAACGCGATTGAATCCGGTGCCTTGCACTCGATGGTGTTCTGGGGACCGCCGGGTACCGGCAAGACCACGCTGGCGCGAATGCTGGCTAACTATTGCGGTGCCGAGTTCCTGAGTCTGTCGGCGGTCTTGTCCGGGGTTAAGGATATCCGTGCCGCAGTCGATCAGGCCAGGCAGCGTCAGACGAGTGGTAAACAGACTGTGCTATTCGTTGACGAGGTGCATCGCTTTAACAAGGCACAGCAGGATGCTTTCCTGCCTTATGTTGAAGACGGCACGTTGCTCTTTATCGGTGCCACGACAGAAAACCCTTCATTTGAATTGAACAACGCCCTGTTATCACGTTCGCGCGTCTATGTGTTGCGTCAGCATGAAGCGGAGGAGTTGTTACGTATTCTACGCCATGCCCTCGAGGATACCGAGCATGGTCTGGGCTATCCGCCCTCGAGTATGAGTGACGCACAACTCATGCTGTTCGTACAGGCCGCCGATGGTGATGCGCGCCGAGCCCTGAATCTGCTTGAGATTGCCACTGATTTAAGTGATGGCAATGTTGTCAGTGACGAGCTTATCAAGGAGGTCGTCGCGGGTGGTATGCGTCGTTTCGACAAGGGTGGCGAGGTCTTTTACGATCAAATCTCGGCCCTGCATAAATCGGTGCGCGGCTCTTCACCTGACGGGGCGCTGTACTGGTTGGCGCGTATGCTCGATGGTGGCTGTGACCCTCTGTATATCGCCCGGCGCGTGGTGCGCATGGCCTCGGAAGACATCGGCAATGCCGATCCGCGCGCCTTGCAGGTTTGTATGAGTGCCTGGGATACGGTGGAACGCCTCGGTAGTCCGGAGGGCGAGCTGGCACTGGCGCAGGCCCTGGTTTACCTTGCTGTCGCACCGAAGAGTAATGCAGTCTACAAGGCCTTTAACATGGCCATGGCCGATGTCCGGGAAAGCGGCAGCCACGAGGTGCCCTTGCACCTGCGCAATGCGCCGACCAAGCTGATGAAGGAACTCGACTACGGCAAGTGCTATCGTTACGCGCATGATGAGCCGGAGGGCTACGCCGCGGGAGAGAACTATTTCCCCGATGAGCTGGCGCCGCGCTCGTACTACGTGCCAGTGCCGCGTGGACTGGAAGAAAAGATCGCCGCCAGGCTGCAGCATTTTCGCGAGCTTGACAGGCAATACAAAAACAACAAATAAAAGGGCAGCTTACCCTTATGTCACAACTCGTCTTTATTGCCGCCGGCGGGGCGCTGGGCGCGGTTATGCGCTTTGGTGTGTCCAACGCGGTGCATGCCGTGACCGGTCGAGACTTTCCGTATGGCACGCTGACGGTCAATATACTCGGCAGCCTGCTGATGGGGGCGCTGTATGTGTTGCTGGTGGAGCGCCTCATCGAAACCGTGGAATGGCGCGCATTCTTGCTGGTGGGGGTACTGGGGGCGTTCACGACCTTTTCGACCTTCTCGATGGAAACCGTGGCCCTGATCGAGGGCGGTGAACCGTTGCGGGCCCTGCTGAATATGTTACTGAGCGTGACGGTCTGTGTGCTCGCGACCTGGTTGGGTGTGCTGGCGGTTCGACAGCTTTAAGGGGAGAGAATGATGGCAATAAACGTTACAATGGTACGGATCTACCTGACCGAGGCCGATGCGCAGCTAAAGCCGTTGCTGAAACAGCTGCATGACGAGGAGCAGGTCAAGGGCGTCACGGCATTCCGAGGAATTGCCGGTTTCGGTGCCTCTGGCAAGCTACACTCTTCGACACTGGTCGATTTATCACTCGACCTGCCCGTGGTGGTCGAGTTTTTTGATACGCCCGAAAAGGTAGACAAGATACTGCAACACCTGTCGATACAGATTAAGCCGGGCCACCTGGTGCACTGGTCGGCCGAGGTGAATGCCTGAACCCGGTTATAGATTAAGACAGAGACAGACGATGTTAGACCCACAATTACTCAGAACAGACCTGGAAGCGACGGCCGCGAAACTGGCGCGCCGTGGTTTCGCCCTGGATATTGCCACGCTGCAGGCACTGGAAAAGAAGCGCAAGAGTGTGCAGATGGAAACCCAGGCCCTGCAAAACGAGCGCAATACCCGCTCCAAACTGATCGGCAAGGCCAAGGCGAGTGGTGAAGACATCCAGCCGCTGCTCGATGAAGTGGCGGAACTGGGTGACAAGCTCAAGGCGGCCGAGACAGAACTGGCCGAGATCCAGGCGCAGTTGAACGCGATCCTGCTCGGCATCCCGAATATCCTCAGCGACAAGGTGCCGGATGGCAAGGATGAGGATGACAACGTCGAGTTGCGCCGGGTTGGCGAACCGACGGTACTGGATTTTGAGCCAAAGGATCATGTCGACCTCGGTGCCGATCTGGGCATGCTGGATTTCGAGATCGCCGCTAAACTGACGGGTTCGCGCTTTAGTTACATGAACGGCCCGTTGGCCAGCCTGCATCGCGCCCTGACCCAGTTGATGCTCGACACGCACAGTCGTGAACATGGTTATGCCGAGGTATATGTGCCTTACCTGGTGAACAGTGACAGCCTGCAGGGCACCGGCCAGTTGCCGAAGTTCGGTGAAGACCTGTTCGCGCTTAAAGGTGAGCATGACTATTACCTGATCCCCACCGCCGAGGTGCCCGTGACCAACATTGTTCGCGACGAGATCCTCGAAGCGGCACAGTTACCGATGAAATTTGTTGCCCACACGCCGTGTTTTCGTAGTGAGGCAGGGAGTTACGGCAAGGACACGCGTGGCATGATTCGCCAGCACCAGTTCGAGAAGGTCGAGATGGTGCAGATCGTCGAACCGGACAAGTCCTGGCAGGCGCTCGAGGAACTGACCGGCCACGCTGAAAGCATCTTGCAGATACTTGGTTTGCCGTACCGGGTGATGGCCTTGTGCGCGGGGGATGTCGGCTTTTCCGCGGCGATGACCTACGATCTCGAGGTCTGGCTACCGGGGCAGGGCAAGTACCGCGAGATATCCTCTTGCAGCAACTTCCTTGATTTCCAGGCCCGACGTCTGCAGGCGCGCTGGCGCGCACCGGAGCAGAAGAAACCGGCCCTCGTGCATACGATTAATGGCTCAGGCCTGGCCGTGGGTCGTACCCTGGTCGCGGTGATGGAAAATTATCAGCAGGCCGATGGCAGCATTGTCGTTCCCGAGGCACTGCGTGGCTATATGGGTGGGCTTGAACGGATTAGCGCCTCATAACCCTGTATTTTCACGGGGTTTCATAAAAAACAGGTGGGCATCTTTTGCCCATGACGCGGCCGGGTTATATAATGCCCGGCCATTTAGTGTAAGCAGCCAGCAAGGTAGTTTCTGACCATGGATTTTTTACCGGTATTCATGCAGTTAAACGGTCGCGATTGTCTCGTGGTCGGTGGTGGTGAAGTCGCCTCACGCAAGGCCGCCTTGCTGATTGACGCGGGCGCCACGGTCCATGTGCGCGCCCCTGAACTGTCGAATAGTTTGCAGGATTGCCTCGACGAGGGTCGTATCCAGCACCGTAACGGCCCGTTTGAAGAAGCGGATGTGAATGGCATGACGCTGGTGATTGCGGCGACCGATAACGCCAAGGTGAACGCGGCGGTGCATGCTGCGGCTACTGCAGGGCACATCCCGGTCAATGTCGTGGATGCCCCGGATCTGTGTACCTTTATCATGCCTTCTATTGTCGACCGTTCACCCGTGATTGCGGCGGTATCGACGGGTGGCTCGTCGCCGGTGCTGGCGCGTATGATTCGCTCGCGTCTCGAGACCATGTTGCCGAGTGCTTATGGCCGTCTCGCGAAAATGACGGCGGACTTCCGTGACAAGGTGAAGGACCGCTTCGACAAGCCCGCTGATCGACGCCTGTTCTGGGAGCATATCCTGCAGGGCTCAGTGGCCGAGATGGTCTTTGCCGGCCGGGATGAAGAGGCCGTCAAGGTGATTGAGAAGACCCTCGCCAGCCCGGATGCCGTGCAACGTGATATGGGCGAGGTCTACCTCATCGGGGGCGGGCCAGGAGATCCTGATCTTTTGACCTTTCGCGCCTTGCGTCTGATGCAACAGGCCGACGTGGTCGTGCACGATCGCCTGGTCTCGAAAGAAGTGCTGGATCTGTCACGTCGTGATGCCGAGCGCATCTATGTTGGCAAGGAGCGCTCTAACCATGCCGTGCCACAGGAAGACATTAACCAGTTGCTGGTACGTCTTGCGAAAGAGGGCAAGCGTGTTTGCCGCCTGAAGGGCGGCGATCCGTTTATCTTCGGCCGCGGTGGTGAAGAGATTGATACGCTGGCGGAAGAGGGCATTCCATTCCAGGTCGTACCCGGCATTACTGCCGCAGCGGGTGCTTCGTCGTACACGGGGATCCCGCTGACCCATCGTGACTACTCGCAATCAGTGGTGTTCGCTACCGGGCACCTGAAAGACGGCTCGATCAACCTGAACTGGCAGGCGCTCGCGCAGCCGAACCAGACCGTCGTCTTTTACATGGGGCTGGTCGGTCTCAGTACTATTTGCGAAAAACTAATCGAACACGGTATGCCGGCGGATACACCGATTGCACTGGTGCAGAAGGCGACGACACCGGAGCAGCGACTGTTTACCGGCGATCTCGCCAGTATGCCGGACGTAGTCGAACGTGAAAACATCAAGGCACCAACCCTGATCATTGTTGGTAACGTGGTTAAATTACATGACCGGCTGAACTGGTATGATGAGTCAGCCTATTGGGCTGTTGCGAAGGATTAACCAGCAGCGGTGTCTGTCTGGCCATTATGCCTGATTACAAAGGCTTCAAATTCTGCGGCAGGTAAAGGCGGACTGTAATAGAAACCCTGAATCTCTTCGCAGTTATTCGCCAGCATAAAATTGAGCTGTGTTTCGGTCTCCACGCCCTCGGCGATGACACTCATGCCAAGGCTATGTGACATGGCCATGACAGCCTTGGCGATCGAACCATCATCGCCTTCACCAATGTCTTTAACAAATGAGCGATCGATCTTGATGATGTTCAAGGGTAACTGGCGCAGATAACTGAGCGAGGAGTAACCGGTGCCAAAATCATCTATTGAGATAGTAATACCTTTTTCCCTGAATTTTCCCAGAATAGTGATGACGTTATCCATGTCATGCACAGCCATGTTTTCGGTAATTTCCAGGTCCAGTAATGAGGGTGAGAGCCGGCTCTCGTCCAGGATGCTGATTACGGCATCGTGAAAGTCTGCATCAAGCATTTGTAATGGAGAAAGATTCACGGCTACGCGTAAGCGGCCAATGCTGGCATCATTCCATCTTTTTGCCTGTGCACAGGCATCTCTGAGAACAAAATCGCCAAGTTGTTTGATCAGCCCGGTCTCTTCGGCAACAGGTATAAAATCGGGCTCTTCGGAAAAATTAGTGGGTAAAAATATAGCGAATTTGGAGCAATAGAGATAGTTTTCTGGAAATTGGAGGG
>NZ_JAVVES010000007.1:0-9581 GCF_032250955.1 Sulfuriflexus sp.
CGCCCGCTTCGACGAGAAGCACAGGGAACCCGAAGGGCGGGAAATCCGGGCGCCCTTTCTTTTGGTGCCTTTTCTTTGGGCGAGCAAAGAAAAGACACACGCGACGCGCCGGCGCGGAAAAAACAACTATCTTTAAAAATTTAGAAGCTCTTTTAAAAAATTAACAACAACCATCAGGCCCCGGCTTAACCGCCTCAATACTTGCCGACACCACATAATCGGTCACGTTATGATCCGGTGCCCAGTCACGAATAAACTCCTTTGACTCGTCCTTTGGTTCGATGCGCACGTCTGCAAAACCGGCCGCCTTGATCATTGCTTCCAGGTCTTCAATCAGCGAAGCGTTACCCATGCAACCGGCAACCAGCATCGGGTCATCGCGCATGGCAGCCGGTAACTCTACAGTGGCCACCACGTCGGAGATCGCCAGTCGACCGCCTGGCTTGAGGATGCGGAAGGTTTCCCGGAAGACCTGGGCCTTGTCCGGCGACAGGTTGATCACACAGTTGGAGATAATCACATTGGCCATCTCGTTTTCAACAGGCAGGTGCTCTATCTCGCCCAGGCGAAACTCAACGTTTGTGAACTTTCCCTTGCTGGCATTGGCGCGCGCCTTGCTCAGCATATCCGGGGTCATGTCGATGCCGATCACGCGGCCAGTTGTTCCGACTTCCTGCGCGGCAAGGAAGCAATCAAAACCGCCACCGGAGCCGAGGTCGACTACCACCTCGCCCTCTTTGAGCGAGGCAATGGCCCGCGGGTTACCACAACCGAGGCCCATGTCCGCGCCATCCGGAACTGCAACCAGGTCTGCCTCGCTGTAGCCGAGCCGCGTCGAGATCAGGGTATTGATGGCACTATCGTCCGAGACCCCGCAGCAACTGCTCTCGATGCCACAGGCGTCATTATTGTTACTGGCATTGGCCACCTCTGCATAAGCTGTGCGCACCGCTTGCCGATGATCGTCGTGTCCCTGTTGATCAGGATCGCTGTTAGTTGTCTCGCAGCAGGTTTTCTTGCTCATGTGTTTACCTCGTAAGGGGCGGTGAAAAAACCGGCCAGTTGTTTCAGGACCACCGGATCGACCCAGCAGTCAATGTGCTTGCCACGCCGTTGCATATTGATCAGGCCGGCCGCGTGTAATGTCTTCAGGTGGTGAGAGAGCGTCGACGGCGCAATGTCCAGGCCTTCACCCAGTTCGCCCACACAGATTTTCGCCGCCTGAACCGGGTCACACTTTGTACCCGGCGCACAACAGGTTATCAGGCGCTGGAACAGCGCCAACCGGTGCGGGTTACTCAGGGCCTTGAATCTGCCGGCCTCTTGCAATAGATAGTTCGACATAAATCGAATTGTAATAAAAGGCCCTGGCGCTGTCAATTACCGGCATAAAATAAGGGGACACAACTTTGTTACATATCGCTCATGTAGGATTTTGCCTCCTCACCCGGATTGGGCAGGCCGGCAACGCGCCAGGCATTAAGACAGCTATCGAACAGGTCATGTACCCATGACCAGTGTTTTCCCTCGGCACGACAAATGGTTATGACCGGCGGTGCGACACCATACCTGGCGTAATGATCACGCAGGGCATGGATCACCTTCCAGTGCGAGTCGGTCAGTTTCTCGATACCCAGTTGGGCCGCGATGTTCTCGGCCACTGATTCATTCCAGGTATCGGGATCACATAGCAGGCCGTACTCATCGAAGGCGAGTGCCGGCCGGTCTTCACTCTGGATCACCATACAACCTCCTTCCTTGTCCACAGACAGATACTGCTGGTCGATAACGCCAGTATAAGCAAGCCATGACAAAATGCGCGCGTGATGACCTTGTAAATATCTTCACAATAAACAAACAGGATTGGCGACCCGGATTTGGTTTACTGCTGTCACCCAGCCAGACACGGTCCATATCGTCAGGCATCGCTGCTGTCCGGCCCATCAAGCGGTAAATCTTCCCCCTTTTGCTTTTATTCAGTCATATTCATCCCCACATTCTCCTCAAAGCCACGTAAAATATCGATTATGACGACTGATACTGAAGAAACCCTGCTCGAGTTCCCCTGCCAGTTCCCGCTCAAGGTCATGGGCCGCCACGGTGACGACTTCGAAGCCGCCGTGCTAACCATTGTGCGCAAACACGTAACCAATCTCGGCGAGGGCGCGGTACGCGCGCGCGACAGCGGCAAGGACAAGTTCACCTCGCTGACCATCACCTTCGAGGCACAGAGCAAGGCGCAGGTCGACGCCCTCTACCGCGAGTTACATGCCCACGAACTGGTACTGATGCTGCTCTGATCCCATGCCCAGACCTGCTGCCATTATCGTGCGCAATCTCGGCACCCAGGATTATCTGCCGGTGTATGCAGCCATGTGCCGGGTTACTGCCGGGCGCGATGCACACAGTGCGGATGAGTTCTGGCTGGTCGAGCACCCGTCGGTCTTTACCCAGGGCCGTAACAGCGACCCCGCCCACCTGCTCGCCCCCGGCGACATCCCGGTGGTGGATATCGATCGCGGCGGCCAGGTGACCTACCACGGCCCCGGCCAGATTCTGCTCTACACCCTCATCGACCTGCCCCGGGCCGGATTCGGTGTGCGTGACCTGGTCAGCGCCCTGGAACGCAGTGTTATTGCCCTGCTCGCCGAACATCATATCGAGGCCGCCGCCCGCCCTGACGCCCCCGGCGTGTATGTCGACGGCGCGAAGATCGCCGCCCTTGGCCTGCGCGTAAAGCGCGGCCGCAGCTACCACGGCCTGAGCCTGAACGTCGACATGGCGCTCGAGCCCTTCTCGCGTATTAACCCCTGTGGCTACAAGGGCATGGAAGTGACCATGCTCCGGGAACTGGGTGTGCAGGCGTCACAATCTGCGCTCGCGGCCCGACTCTGCGATCTGCTCGCCGCCGATCTGGGTTACAATGCCCGCCAGTTTTGCGAAGAAAGTCCCCTATGAGTGAACAACCAAAATCCAGCCGCACACGTAACCCGCTAAAGGGCGAGTCGAAGATCTCGCGTATCCCGATCAAGATCGAGCCGACCGTAACCCCGTTGCGCAAACCGAAGTGGATCCGTGGCCGCTCGCACAATGCCCCCGAGGTCCAGCGCCTGAAGAACATGCTGCGCGAGCAGCAGTTGCACACGGTCTGTGAAGAAGCCGCCTGCCCGAACCTCGGCGAGTGCTTCGCCCACGGCACGGCGACCTTCATGATCATGGGCGACATCTGCACGCGTCGTTGCCCCTTCTGCGACGTCGCCCATGGCCGGCCAAAGCCACTCGATGAGAACGAACCGCACAAGCTCGGCGAGACCGTCGCCCGTATGGACCTGCGCTACGTGGTCATCACCTCGGTAGACCGCGACGACCTGCGCGATGGCGGTGCCAGGCACTTCACCCACTGTATCAGCGAGCTGCGCAGGCAGTCACCAACGACCAAAATCGAGATCCTCGTGCCGGATTTTCGCGGCCGCATGGACGTCGCCCTAGCCCTGCTCGAACAGGACCCGCCCGATGTCTTCAACCACAACCTCGAGACCGTGCCCCGTCTCTACAAGCAGGCCCGCCCAGGCTCCGACTACGCCTGGTCACTGCAACTCCTGCAACGCTTCAAGCAGGCCTACCCCGAGGTACCCACCAAGTCCGGCATCATGCTCGGCCTCGGTGAAGAGATCAGTGAGGTGGAACAGGTTATGCGCGACCTGCGTGCTCATGACGTCAACATGTTGACCCTCGGCCAGTACCTGCAACCGAGCCGTTACCACCTGCCGGTCGCCCGCTACGTCCCGCCCGAGGAATTTGACGCCCTCGGCGACATGGCCCGCGAACTCGGTTTTGATAATGTCGCCAGCGGACCCATGGTGCGTTCCTCGTACCATGCCGATCTGCAGGCGAGTGGCGAAAAGATTTCCTGACGCAGTCTTTCTGGTATGCTAAAGACCCCCTGCAGAGACAGGGATGGGAGAAAAACAATGACGCAGAAAAAACATCCCGCCCACAAGGCCCCCCAACAGACCTCCCCGGACATCGTGCAATGTATGATCGGTAAGGGTGTCTCCCTGCGCGGCGATATGGATTTTACCGGTGGCCTGCATATCGATGGCGACATCACCGGTAACCTCGAAGGCCACGGTGAACACAGTCGCCTGACCCTGAGCCGGGATGGCAGGATTAACGGCAATATCAGTATCGGCGAAGCCGAGATCAATGGCACCATCATCGGCGACGTGCATGCCACCGGTTCCGTGGTTCTGCACCCGCAGTCGCATGTCACCGGCAACGTCTACTACGGCAGGATCGAGATCCGCAGCGGTGCCCGCATCAGCGGCAAACTGATCGCGAATAACCCGCAGAAAGACAAGACCGGCCTGCTCGGCAAACTGGCACGCAAGTCAGCCTGAAGCACTCCTTGCCTTTGCTGGCCCGACCTTCGGGGCGCGCTATTGGGCGGAATTATATTCAGCTCGACAGGCACAACCGCTACTGGTTTAATCAGCTCTGTAATTACAGCCACTATCGGTACTATTATTCTTTTATTTATGGTTGGCTTAATCAGGCGAGCCTGATGCGGTGTCGAGCCGATGGAGGTTCGGCAACTGTTCCTTTTACCTTGTTAATGACCATGAGGTTGCTTGCCAAGAGGTAAGAAACCGGGAAACCTTGATGGCGCATATGCCGTATGGCACGCCGTACAGCTTTCCAGCATGCGGTAATAGTGAAATGATGAAAGCTGTGCATCATGATTCCTGGCAGCGGCTTCGAGTTTTTTTGCCTCAAGATGAAACTGCGCGTCCATTCGCTTGAAGTGCGCCGGCAATGATGTGCCGAGCTCTTTTCTCTGCTCAGGGGTAAGCTTCCGGGCAAGAATGTAACTCGCGTTTATCTGTGCGCCGGTCTCTGCCACCTTTTCCCAGTCTGCCGTTGCTATTCCGGCCGGAAGTGACTGGACACCAACAAGAAGTTCGCGCATTTCAGCACGCAGCAATTCCATTACCCCAGACGATAATTGAAGATCAATGTTATCTCCATGCACATCCTCGGCATTAACAGTACTTATGCCAAGCGACAGCGTGCCCAGCAATATAAGTGTCATGTGATTTATATAAAACATAGTCTCTCCCGCTGGATATCTATGGACACATGATAGCAAATCAGGTTCTGCGCTCCTGTTGCCTACCTTCCTTCGACTGGCATCGCATCAATAGGTGAAACAAAACCTATATAAAGAATGCAATCATCGCCTTTTTTACAGTAAGCCTTGTGAGGCAGTTTTGCCGGGCCATAAGCAAAATCACCTTTCTTTATAGTCGCGGACTCATGGTTGTCATAAGTAACCTCAAGCTCGCCTGACACCAGGACCATACGCTCCCGGGAGGTATGTGTGTGATAGGGGATATGGAAATCTGCCGGTACCTTGAAGAAGATATCAGCGTTATTTTCTGCCGGGTCACCTTGCAATACGGTCATCTGGCATCCTGTCGGGATAAAGGCCGGACATGCCCCCCATTGCAGTGACTTGTCATTAGTGGAAATAACCAGCGCCTTGTCTGAAGCCGACACGTTTGCTGAAATCAACAGAAACAATAGAACTGTAGCCAGTTGCCCTTTCATATGAACCTCCTGTCAGATGTTGTACATTAATCCTGAAATGTTGTCAGTCGCCCGGGCTAACCGGGACGCGTATCTTTTGCGCCGGAACCGAGCAAACGATTTACCCGTATATTCATAGCGGGGCCTGGAGTAACGCATCCCGCATTTGCATATAGGCAATCAGAAACTCGAACAGCATCCTCCAGAACAACTCCATAAACAGAAACGAAACCACGAAGAATGCCAAAAGACCGGCGCGCTGTTTTTTGTTTAGCAGCTTCCATGCCTTTTCCTTGCCGCTTGCATATGCCGCATTTAACAGGCTGTATTTACGCACAAGCCGGGCAAGCAGGAACCATAAACCAACAGGCATTATAATCGCGCCAAAGTAATAAAATGCGATTAAAGCCTCTGTGCTGATAAATGTTTTGAAAGTAATAAAATCCATTACGTATAAATACCTGCATTGCCTCGGCCACTAATAATTGTTTCTGCAGAAGGGTCAATATCCCTTATGCTTTTCGTCAGGCCTCTTGCCCGGCTTCGCGTTTTTTATGCCCTTCACCCTGCCATGAAACCCCTTCTATAGCCGTGTAGTAATGGCAGGCACTGTGAGAAGTATCAAGACTTTCATTAGGTCGCAAAACATCCTCGAGATCAAGTGTCGACCCGGATGTGCTGGCCGAATGGGTCTGCCAATATCACGTCGGCAAGGCCATCCTCTCCATCAGGTAGCACAGGCAGTCCTGGCGGATGACTTTCTCATTCAGCGTCAGCATGGAGGGCATGACGGCGCGGTTGAATTGCAAGAGATTATCCTGCACCGAGAAGTAATGCGCGCCACAATCCTCGCCCTGCTCGTCTATGGCCTCGAGGCACACGGCGGCACCTTCTTTGACCTCACCGATGACCATGCCCTGGGTTACTTCATGAAAATTCATGCGATCGAGATCGGCCTCGAAGCACAGGTCCGCATCGGCATCGGCATCAAAACTGAACGAGATACCGGCCGGCACCTTGACCAGCGCCACGGTATGAAAGAGATCTATATCGTGCTCGGGCACCTGCTTGTCCGAAAGTTGTGCCATGTTCAGCACCGTGTCCAGGTATTCAGCGGCATGCTCGACACCATATGCCTGTTGCGGCTGACCACACTCGAGTGTCACGGCCGGGCAGAGTGCCGCAAAGGCACTGGTCTGCACACCTTCGGGCTTGATAAAATAGACCACGGTACGCGAGAAGTTGGTCGCCAGGCGCAGAAAGCGATGTTCGAGCTTGTTAACGCAGGCGTAATGCGGGTTCAGGCCGGTATTGTTGTGTACATCAATGCTGGCGAATACATGCCGCGCCCGCATCTGCGCGACGATCTCGGCGGCCATGGCATGCTCGGCTGTGTTCCCCTCGATCCAGATGCGGTTGTAATCGGGTTGCCCGGCAAGCCGGCGCTGTCGTTTTGCCGCCGCGGAGACATTGCCGATAAACAATGACAGGGCGCGCGGTAATTCCTGCCCGAGGTAGCGCTTCAAGACCTGCTGGACGGCCTGTATGCCGGCCGGTTCATTGCCATGCAGGAGTACCGACACAAACAGCGGCTCGGCACGCCGCCCCGGCAAGTGGATCAGGGTCGGCCCGGGCAACAGCGTATGCAGGTCTTCCACGGCACAGTCAAGCAGGCCCTCGGGAAGGGTTTCATGGATATGTAACAGGGTCTCAGGCATCAGTGCTCCCATTCGTGTACCGGCAGGCCACGTTGTTGCCAGGATAAATAATCGGCGGTCATGGCCCGCATATCGCCGTTCAATCGTTGTGCATGCTGGCGTTGCCAGACACTACCGGTCTGGCCGCTACGCACGCGTGCCTCAATAATGCCAAGGTAATCATGAATATCGTCCGGGTCGATAGCCAGTGATACGAGTCCGCTGCGCGCCATCGGCAACAACTCATCAAGCAACAGAGCTTTAACCGGCACATGCCTGCCCTGCCAATGCACGCGGGCCTCGAGGCCGTGCCTGGCGGCGGCATAAAAATTATCGCGGGCCTGGGCGAATTCAATTTCGTGTTCAATCGGGGTGGTGCGATTCATAAAGGCTTGTTGCAGGCCAAAGTAAAGGGCCGTGTTGGCGAAGGCGTCGATGATGGTCGGCCCGGCCGGGATGACGCGATGTTCAATGCGTATATGCGGGGTGCCATCAGCATCGAAACCCACCAGCGGACGATTCCAGCGCCAGATCGTGCCGTTGTGCAGACGCAGGTGTTTGAGTTCATCGGCCGGGCTACTGTATTCAACCGGTAACAGGATCGGGAAGTGCTCCCGGTTCTCGATAAAACACTCCATGATCGAATCATGTGCATAGCCGCTGCCGAAACTGACGCGCTTCATCGGCCCGAAGTCCATCCCTGGCAGGCCGCCCAGTTCTACCGCCTGTTCAAACAAGGGGATGCGGGTCTCGGCCCAGAGGTCGGAGCCAAACAGGAACGGGGAATTGTTACTCACTGCCACCAGTGGTGCGGAACTGACCATGGCCGCATTGTAATAGCGCACCGCCTCCCTGAACGGTACCTGCGTATGCACCTGGAACGAGGTGGCCGCCGCCTCCAGCATGACGTCGTGGTGAGTACTGAGTAAATGTTCATGACCGTTAATATCCAGCCGCAGGGGGCGGCCCCGGCGCAGGCGCATGACTTGTTCATTCAGGGCCTGGTAACGGGTCATTTTTGACATGTTGCCCAGGGTCAGGTCCTCGTCCCTGAGCGTGGGCAATATCCCGGTCATGACCAGGTCATTGTCGAGTGCCTGCGCCACCTCACTGCAGGTCTGCCAGGTGGCGTACAGCTCGGTCTGCATCCGGCGCAGGGCATCACCGTACAGGCTCGCCGGCGTGCCGTTCAGTTCTACATTGAAGCGGGCCAGTTCAGGCACCACGAGCGGGTTGTCCAGTGCCTCAAGAAAGCTGACATTGTTGGCACTGGGTCGTGCCTGCCTGTCGACCAGCCAGGCCTCAAGTTCAAAACCACCCGTGGCCTCGCGGCAAGACAGCTCGCCGCTGGCAAACCAGGCACCCAGGAGTGCGGTTTCCGCTTCCAGGGCGGCCTCGAAGCGGGCGAAATCCGTCTCGCTGAAGTAACTGCGGTCGATCTCCTCGCCCATCGCGGTCAGCCTGCCAGACCGGCGTCGAGTTCGGCCAGGCGCGCGGGTGTACCAATATCCTGCCACTGACCGGTATAGTGCTCGCCGCTGACCTCGTGGCGCGCCATTGCCTCGCGCAGCAGCGGCGCCAGCGGCAAGGGCCCCGCCGGGCAAGTGGCGAACAGGTCCGGCTGATAGACCCCGATGCCGCTAAAGGTCAGGCGCGGCTCACCCTCGGCGAAGACCCGGCCGGCACGCAGGGCAAAGTCACCCAGGGGGTGTTGGGGTGGATTATCAACCATGACGAGATGGGCCTGGCCGGCGGGTTGTGACGGCAGCCTGGCATAGTCGTAATCGGTGAAGATGTCGCTATTGATGACCACAAACGGTGCTGCCCCGAGCAAGGGCAAGGCCTTGACGATGGCACCAGCGGTCTCCAGGGCACCGCTGCTTTCATCGGAGTAGTGGATCTGCACGCCGTAGCGGCTGCCGTCGCCAAGACAGGCCGTGATCTGCTCACCCAGCCAGGCATGGTTAATCACCATCTCGTCGATGCCGGCCGCGTGCAGGGCCATGATGTGATATTCGATGAGCGCCTGCCCGCCCACCTGCAACAGGGGTTTCGGTGTGGTATCGGTCAGCGGTCGCATACGTTCACCGCGACCGGCCGCTAGAATCATGGCTTTCATTTTATAAAGAATACCAAGCCTGTAAAGGCTTGGACAGGCTTACCGGTAATGATCACTACTTAACCTGGCAGGCCAGCTCAGATATAATGTTGAGAATTTCCCGAACCAGCCAAACACACCAGAAGCCACGAGATAAACAGTATGGGCAACCCGTTCCAGGACCAATTACTCAAAGC
>NZ_JAVVES010000007.1:9591-58476 GCF_032250955.1 Sulfuriflexus sp.
GCTGGCGTCGTCAGCAAGCAGCACGTTAACAAGATCAAAAAAGAGTCGCATAACAAAAAGAAACAGAAAGGCTCGAAGAATGATGCTGTTGTTGACGAGACCCGGCTCAAGGCCGAACAGGCAGCAAAGGAAAAGGCTGCCCAGGATCGTGAACTAAACAGGCAAAAAGACCAACAAGCGCGAGACAAGGCGCGCTCTGCTGAAATGGATCAACTCATCAATGCCAATCGAATTGCCCGCAATAAAGATGGCGATGACGACGAGCTTGTCTACAACTTCGAGCACGGCGAGCAGATCAAGCGCATCTATATCAATACGGGTCTGAAGCAACAGATCGTGAATGGCAAAGTCGGCATTGCCAGTATCGATGGCCGCTATGAACTCGTGCCCAAAGCCGTCGCCGAAAAGATCCTGCAACGGGACGAGAACCGCGCGATCCTGTTCAGCGATGAAGAACCGGTTATGGATGAAAACGACCCTTATGCTGATTACCAGGTACCCGACGACCTGACGTGGTAAACGTGAGCCAACATATACCTTTCAACTTCATTCTTTACGTGTAAAAAACTGCAACAGTTCCTGGCATAACTCAGTCAATGGCAGGCAGAACCAGTGTTACCCTCACCCCTGTAATATCAGTACGATTATCTGCTTGTAATTGACCACCGTGGTGTTCGGCAATGGTACGGGCGACATACAGCCCCATGCCCAGGTGTGGCCGCTCGTCACTCGAGGGACGGGTAGTAATCATGGACATAAAGGTGGAACCACGCAATTGTTCTGGCAATACTGGACCTTCATTGAGAATGCGACAAATAATCCGGCCTCCTTCAGTTACCAGTTGTACATTAATCGGGCTCCTGTCGTTTGCGAAGTCAATGGCATTATCCATAAGCTTGTCGAATAACTGTTCGATACGCAGTGCACTGCCAATAATCTCGACACCATCAGCAGGACCAGTGAAGATAAATTCCTGCCGGGGATGTGAATGGCGGCAGCTTTCTACATAGGTATATACAAGCAGTGCAAGATCAAATCGGGTTTTCTCGTCTCCCTGCAGAGCCTGTTCCAGGCTCGCCGCTTCGGTCAGGCTGTCCATAATCCGGCTTAAACGCTGAATACCACGTTCCGCACTATGCAGATAATGCTCATCATTCATATCCGGATATTTCTCGGTCAAATTCTGCAATGATGTGCTGATGACATTTAACGGGTTGTTTATCTCATGACGCAGTGTTCGCGGCATGCTTTCGAGAAAGCCTGTATAGCGTTGCAGACGCTGCAGCATGGCACTCATGCGTTGTGACAATTGCCCCAGCTCATCGCGGCTTGAATGTTCAGCACTGAGTTCCGTCGTCGTTATACGTCCTTCACCATCGATTGCCATATCGGCTTCATGACTCAGTCGACGAATTCGCCATGCCAGCCACGATGCAAATCCAAGCAGGCTGAGAATGATCACCAGTAGCACCGCCAGAGTAGTCAGGGTGATTTGTAAAAACGTCTTGCGCTGCAGGGTAAGGATATCGGTCGTATTTTGCATTAATACGACCGCGCCGAGGATCTGCTCTTTACCGAGTATCGGCTGTGCGGCAATAATGACCTCATCATCGGTGTTATCCTGCACGATACGGCGCACCACCGGTGAACCATTCAGCGCTTCCTGTACCGGGTGTTCATCCAGCCGCTCGATTGTATTTCGCTCATACAGGGATTCACCCCCCACTGCAGCGCGCACGCGTTGCTGCCTGTCGACGATCCAGATATGCGCATCTGAGCGCGCCAGTCCGCGTAAAATATTTTCCAGTTCCGGTGATCGAACCACCAGCACGTTGAGTTCACTTGACCACTGTGATGGTAGACTGCCTATCTCGGCATCTACCTGACGATTGTCAGCATCATCGACATCCGCCACACTGATATGCAGGCGTTTGTCTTGCCCCAGCAACCCCTGTTTCAGGCGAAATTCAACGACATAACCATTAGCACCTTCGTACCATTCAGCATAAATGCCATCAAACGGATAACCATTGAGCGGATACTTCCACTCCTCATCTACTTCATAGGCGCTGACCGTCCCGGGGCCTTCAGTAACCAGGACCACGCGCCGAATAGTGTCATTTGAATCAATAAAGGTCATGCGGACATGGTCACCGTTGTCCAATCGCCGGTAACCGGGATGCCGGTAGACGATGGTCTTGTCACTGACCTGTATCACGCCATAAAGATAATCCTGCTGAACACCCAGTAGCAGTGAAAAATTCGGCAGGTCAGCCACATTTTCCTTGCGTAATGAAATAACACTTTCTTTTGCATAATGATTGGCATGCGACAACAGGTCTTTCCAGTCATCCAGATAACCATCGATCTGAATAGGCACATCCAGGGGATAGGCATATACGGAACCCTGTTCGACAAGCGAGGTCGGGATATTCTCTGCCAGGTCAAACAGATCACTGCGGTCATGCAATACAGTTGCTATTGCCTGAGTGGCAAGCAGTTGCGCCTTTTCCTGCCCCTTGAGCAGGAAGTCTTTCATTTCCACGAGATATTGATAACCCAGCGATGGGATTAACAGTAACAGCAGACTGATAACAATAAGGTGACCGCGAATACTGGTATTTTTGTCTTTCACGCACACACCCAGCGATAACCGAAACCGTAGACACTCTTGATACAGTCGAAATCTTTATCAATATCACGAAACTTGTTACGCAAGTGCAGTATGTGGGTATTGATGGTGTTGTTCTGTACCACGCCCTGACGTGTTGCGTCGGCGAGTTCATCATAACTCACACCGCGTGCATCTTTCTTGTTGAGCAGTTCCTGCAATACGCTGTACTCGGTAAAGGTCAACACCAGTGACTGCCCCTGCCAGGCCACCTGCATACGTTCTGTATCGAGGGTCAAGTCACCGATCTGCCGGATATTGGCGACAGGGGTCTTTTCCTGGTTGATATTCAGGATGCGAAATACCGAGCTGGCCCGTTCAGCGAGAAACTCCAGTGACACTGGTTTAGTCTGATAGTCCCATGCTCCCAGGCGCAGGCCGGAAATTCGGTCTATGTCATCATTACGGCTGGTCAGGAAAATGATCGGCAGGCCGGACTGACGTGCCAGCAGATAGCGGCACAGTTCAAAGCCGGCATCCTGTTCCTCGCCGAGCATGATGTCGAGGATCGCAAGATCCGGCAGTTGCTGTTCAAACGCCGCCTGCGCCTCGGCGCGTGAGCCATAGGCCAGTACCTGGTAGCCACGCCGTATCAGCGCATCGGTACAGTTTTGCCGCTGGTCCTGATCGTCCTCAACGATGGCAATGGTTCTTTCCAAACGATTATCTCCGGTTTTACTGCATCAACTGTACCTCACCTTATTTGTCATGTAGAGCATCGAGTTCAACTTTCCATGATTTCTCCATGATCTTTCCATCCTCCGGCAAAGATTGAAACACCCGCTATTGCTTAAATCCTTATCGAACATGACTTCGGCGCAGACAGGCACGGTCATCGGGGCAGCATTCACACCGATTTTGCCAGGGACGGCAGCGCTGAACCAATCGCAAACAAGGAGAACATGATGAAAAAGACACTTATTGTTATCACCCTGGCCTCGGCCATAACCAGCACCGCCGGTTTTGCTGCTGAAGCGGAACCTGGCTACCAGCCAAGTCGACAGGATGCCGGTCTCGGTATCGGCCTGCTTGCCGGTGCCATCGTTGGTGGGCCGATTGGCTTTGTGGTCGGAGGCCTGGTTGGCGCACAGGCTGGTCAGGCCGGGGACTACCGGCAACAGCTGGAGGAAAAAGACCGGCAACTGGTCTCACTGCGCAAGGACATCGCTCTCGCACGGACCAGCAAGGTCAGGGCCGCTGTTGAGGTGGATCAGGACAAACCAGCACGGTTCCATAACACGGCCGCAAGCAGCCAGAACCCAGCGGGCAAACTGGCCACCGGCATGCGTGTCGATGTGCTGTTTCGTACCAATAGCGAAAACATCGAGCCGCATTACACCTCGCAACTACAGCGAATCATTGCCGTCATGAAGCTGTTCCCCGAGGTAGACATCCAGCTCGCCGGTCATGCCGACCCACGTGGCCCGGAAACAAATAACCTGGCCCTCTCCCAACGCCGTGTGAACAGCGTCCGCCAGGCCCTGCTGAAGGCCGGCATCAAAAACGGACGTATCCATGCCACGGCCTGGGGTGAACGCAAAACGATTTCCACACCGAAAGATATCGAGGCATACGCCTTTGATCGCCGCGTGGTAGTGGATTTTATCAGCAAGCCCTCAGGTCATGACCAGGCGGCAATGCGAACAAACGCTGACCAGGCTGGTGGCCATTTCCTGCCAGCCAGCCTGGAACAATAGGGCTCGCCGTCATGAAACAGTTTGTGCCGATCAGCGATGAACTTATCTTCGACCACCCGGAACAGATCCGCGAACCGTTGGTGCCGTTCAGCCATGAGTATGATTGTTATCACCCGCTGAACAGCGCCGCGAGCGAACATACATCAGACAAGGATACTTCGCATGAAAAAAATAATAACCGATAAACAGCATGTAGCGCACTGGATACTGGGCCTGATGTTACTGGCCGGCGGCAACCCGGCCTTGTACGCCAACGATAGTGGCATACGCACACACAACGTGACGCGCGGCTCATTATTGTTAAAGACAGAAGTTGCCGGCCAGTATATCCCCTCACCACTGCTGGACACGGATGTGACGATGCAGATCTCGGGTATGGTGGCAAGAGTCAGGGTCAGCCAGCAGTTTCGAAATACCGGCCGTGAATGGGCGGAAGGGGTTTATGTATTTCCCCTGCCGGAACAGGCGGCCGTCGACAGCATGCGTCTGCGAATTGGTGAACGTGTTATCGAAGGGCAGATAAAGGAACGCCGGCAGGCGAAAAGGATTTACCAGCAGGCCAGGCGCAGTGGCAAACACACCTCACTGGTGGAACAGGAACGGCCGAACATGTTTACCACCTCGGTCGCCAACATCGCCCCCGGCGAGCAGGTAAGTGTCGAGATCGAATACCTGCAAACCCTTACCTATACAGATAACCAGTTCAGCCTGCGTTTCCCGCTGGCGATTACGCCACGCTATATCCCCGGCCAGGCAATCACGCCGCTCAGGGATGCGGTCCGTTTTACTGACAACGGCTGGGCCCGGCAACAGCCAGCCGCTACTACCGTGAGCGTACCGGATGCCGGTCGCATTACGCCACCTGTCGCCACACCGGCAGAAGAACTGGTCAACCCGGTCTCCATCGACATCACACTGGCCGCCGGCTTTCAACTCGCCAAACTGAGCAGCCCTTATCACGCCATCCGGGATCAACAGGATGCCGAGGGGGTGTTTCACATCACGCTGGCAGAAGGCAATGTGCCGGCAGACCGTGATTTTGAACTGGTCTGGAAACCGGTCGCACACGAAGCACCGGTAGCCGCGATGTTCCGGCAGCGTTACCAGGATGAGGAATATGCCCTGCTGATGGTCATGCCACCGGACATCGCCAATATGAAACAGCATGTCGCAGCACGTGAGTTCGTTTTTGTTATTGACGTATCAGGTTCGATGAGTGGTGATTCGATTACACAGGCAAAAGCCGCACTCAAACTCGCGCTGGAACGCCTGACAGCACGCGATCGCTTCAACATTATCTGGTTTAACCACGGTTACGGCAGCTTGTTTCCGGATGCGCGTATTGCCACTTCATTTCGCGTAACACATGCAAAACGTTTTGTTGAACAACTACATTCCAGTGGCGGAACCGAGATGCAGCCGGCATTAAAGCGAGCACTGACTACTCGCAACGATTTCAACACGCTGCGTCAGGTGATTTTCCTCACCGACGGAGCGGTGGGAAATGAAGAACAGTTATTCAAGACGATCAACACCCATCTCGGTGACAATCGCCTGTTTACTATTGGCATTGGTCCTGCACCCAACAGTTACTTCATGCGCAAGGCGGCCGAGCGTGGCCGCGGCACCTTTACCTATATTGGCAATACCCATGAGATACTGGCAAAAATGGAGCCGCTCTTGCTCAAGTTATCGCAACCGGCACTCACCGATCTGAAACTGATCTTGCCTGACAGCACCGTGGTCGAGACTCTGCCGGCGCCCCTGCCCGATCTCTATTTAGGCGAACCTGTCGTGCTGGCCATGAAGGCAGACCGATTACCTGACAATCTGCAACTGCAAGGCATATTCGGGGCCATGCCATGGCAAACACAGGTGAACCTGTCCGGCGGACAACGTCGTGAAGGCATTGCCGCCGTGTGGGCACAACGCAAGATCGCATCATTTATGGATCAGCGCCTGGCAGCGCATGACCAGGACGAACGCCATATATTACGTGAAAACATTCTGCAGCTTGCACTGAAGCATCACCTGGTAAGTAAATTCACCAGCCTGGTTGCCGTCGATATTACCCCCGCACGTCATAATAAGCCGCTCGTCAGTCATGCGCTGAAAACACAATTACCCAAAGGCATGAACTATCAAAAAGTATTCGGCATGGCGAAGACGGCGACGCCTGCGATGATGCATATACTTATCGGCATGCTATTACTGGTGCTGGGCCTGGTCGGCCGGCAATGGCTTAACAGGACAGGGAGTTGAAAAAATTCGCGTTACTACTGTTGATGTGCAGTGGTGGCTTCCTGCTGGCCGACGGCGGCTGGATTTATCTCAAGGCAGTGCTCGCGCAACAGTTACTCGAGCATTCCTGGCAACAAACGCTGGAAACCACGCAGCCGACCAGGCCCTGGCCGTGGGCAGACACCCGGGTGGTGGCAAGGCTCACTGTGCCGGCTCAGGGTATTGCACACATCGTCCTCGCCGGTGACAGCGGGCGGACGCTGGCATTTGGCCCGGGACACACGCCGGGTAGCGCCATGCCCGGCGAGGCCGGCAGTGTTGTGATCAGCGGTCACCGTGATACTCACTTTCGCTTTCTGGAACAACTGCAACAGGGAAACGAAATAGATTTGCAAACCGCAAGGGGGCATTATCGCTACAGGGTACGGGATGTGCGAATACTGAATATACATCGACATAAGCTGGCCAGTGATCCGGACAGCAAGTTACTCTACCTCGTAACCTGTTTTCCGTTTGACAGCGTGGTAAGCGGCGGGCCGTTGCGTTATGTGGTGAGTGCCGAATTGATCGAAGTATAGCCACGAAGACAAGAGACGGTAAAAGGCGCAATCCTTTCCTGCCGGCAATTCCCCCTGTTAAATTCTTTCTGTTAACCGTAAGTCTGCCAACCCCGACAAGCTGCGACTGAATCACCTCAACTTATAGTCTTACCGGCTACACCCCTCTGCCACGATACCGTCATCCACTGACCCCCCCAGATCGGGCTACTTGAACGCTTCCCGAACATTGGCATAGCACGTGCACTATCAAATCATGAGTGCCCGGTATTGCTGCAATTTATCGCTGTTAATGCATTAGAAACGGGAATTGACGCACTGAACTGGTGCGGATTTTATTGCAATGCATCATCTTGAAACACAAGAGGGAAAAGACATGACGTACAAGAGCCTGAATGACCCGTTCAACCCGGATAAAAGTTTACTTCACGAGGCCAGTTGCGATTGTGCGCTGTGCAAATCGGCCCAACAAAACCTGGCTACCGACAACCTGAGTGCCAGCCAGCGCCAGGAGGTGCTGGAGAAACAGATATTTGAACCGGCGACGACAGATCAACCATCGACAATCTATACAGCCGAGGACAATACCGGCCTGGCGTCAACGGAAGACATGATGGACCGCGCGATTGAAAGCGCGGTGGTGCGCTCGGTGTTCGGGCACAATGAAATGAGTCGACGGTCATTTCTCGGCCTGGTCGGTGCCGGCACAGCCACTGCCCTGCTCGGTTCGATGTTCCCCTTGAACGAGGCCAAGGCTGCCCTCAAGGACAGCCTCGGCAAGCTGGAAAAGACCAAACTCGACGTAGGTTTTGTGCCCATTACCTGTGCGACGCCGATCATCATGGCGCACCCGATGGGCTTTTATGAGAAATACGGCCTGGACGTCAATGTCATCAAGACCGCCGGATGGGCGGTGGCACGCGACAAATCCTTATCCAATGAATACGACGCGGCGCACATGCTCACACCTATGCCGCTGGCAATGAGCATGGGCGCAGGTTCTACTGCCAAGCCCTTCATCATGCCGGCGGTCGAAAACATCAATGGCCAGGCCATCGTGCTGCACGTTGACCACAAGGATAAACGCGACCCGAAACAATGGAAGGGCTTCAAGTTCGGTGTGCCTTTTGAATACTCCATGCATAACTTCCTGTTACGCTATTACCTGGCCGAACATGGCCTCGACCCTGACACGGATGTACAGATCCGGGTCGTGCCACCACCGGAGATGGTAGCCAACCTGCGCGCCGGCAACCTCGACGGTTATCTCTCACCCGACCCGTTCAACCAGCGCGCCGTATGGGAGAAGGTTGGCTTCATTCACCTGCTGACCAAGGAAATATGGGAAGGCCACCCCTGCTGCGCCTTTGCCTGTTCGCAGGAATTTGCCACCGAAAACCCCAATACCTACGGGGCACTATTGCGCGCTATTATTGATGCAACCCACTACTCGGCCAAACAGGAAAACCGCAAGGAGATCGCTGAGGCCATTGCGCCGAAGAACTATCTCAACCAGCCGGTTCCGGTTATCCAGCAGGTACTCACCGGGCGTTACGCGGATGGTCTCGGCGGTGTCCAGAACGAACCCTCGCGCATCGATTTCGACCCGTTCCCGTGGCATTCAATGGGCGTGTGGATCCTTACCCAGATGAAGCGCTGGGGCTACATCAAGGGCGACGTGGAATACCGGAAGATTGCCGAGGAAGTCTACCTGGCTGCCGACACCGCGAAGATCATGAAGGAACTGGGTTACACACCACCGGACAAGACCTATGAAAACTACACCATCATGGGTAAGACGTTCGATTACACCAAACCCGAAGAATACGTGAACAGCTTCGCTATCCGGAGGACATAATGCCGGGGTCACAACGATTCAGGGCAGGTATCTTATCCTTGCTGCTGCTGGTGCTTTTTCTCGGTATCTGGGAAGGCCTCAACATTGCACCAGAGGATACGGCACCACTGTCCGAGTATGAGCTGCTGATGGGGGGCGCCTCGCAAGAGGCGCGCGTCCCGCCACCCTCTGCTGTCATCGAGCGCGCCATCGAGGAACTAAGCAATCCCTTCTATGATGCCGGCCCCAATGACAAGGGCATCGGCATCCAGTTGGGTTATTCCATTTACCGCGTGCTGACGGGCTTCTTCCTTGCCGCCCTGGTGGCCCTGCCACTCGGCTTCCTGGTCGGCATGTCGCCCTTGATGCATAAGGCGCTCGATCCTTTCATACAAGTCTTGCGCCCCATCTCGCCTCTCGCATGGATGCCACTTGCCTTGTTTATTATCAAGGATTCGGAGGCCTCGGCGATCTTCGTCATTTTCATTTGCTCGATCTGGCCCATGTTGATCAACACCGCGTTCGGTGTTGCCAACGTTCGCCAGGACTGGGTGAATGTGGCACGCACTCATGAACTGGGTCCCCTTAAGACCGCGTTCCAGGTGATTCTGCCCGCTGCCGCGCCGACCATTCTCACCGGTATGCGTATTTCCATCGGCATAGCGTGGCTGGTTATTGTCGCCGCTGAAATGCTCGTGGGCGGAACCGGCATCGGTTACTACGTGTGGAATGAGTGGAACAATCTTGACCTGATCAGCGTCATCTTCTCCATCCTAATGATCGGCGTCGTTGGCATGCTGCTCGATATGCTGCTTGGCAGCCTCAGTCGACTGGTCGAGTACGAAGAATAGGAGTACACCATGAATAAATATTTCCTCGAAATCCAGGGCCTGTCCAAGCGTTACCCGAGCCCGGGTAGCGAGCAGCCACTGACGGTATTCGAGAATGCCAACTTTGGCATCAACAAGGGCGAGTTCGTCTGCATCATCGGCCACTCCGGTTGCGGTAAATCCACCATCATGAACATCCTTGCCGGGCTGGATGAATCCAGCGACGGCGGCGTTATCATGAACGGCAAGGAAGTCAGCGGGCCGAGCCTGGAGCGCGGCGTCGTGTTTCAGAACTACAGCCTTTTGCCCTGGCGCAGCACACTGAAAAACATCACTTTTGCGGTGCGGGCGCGCTGGCCTGGCTGGAGTAAGGGACAAGTGCTGGAACACAGCATGAAGTTTCTCGATCTGGTCGGCCTCAAGGAGGTCGTGGATCGTAAACCCTCCCAGCTTTCCGGTGGCATGCGCCAGCGTGTCAGTATTGCCCGCGCCTTTGCCACGCAGCCGCAATTGTTGTTGATGGATGAACCGTTCGGGGCACTTGATGCCCTGACCCGCGGCATGATTCAGGAGGAGCTGCTCAAGATATGGGAAGAGACACACCAGACGGTATTCATGATCACCCACGATGTTGACGAGGCGATCCTGCTCTCGGATCGAATACTGTTGATGACAAACGGTCCGCAGGCACGGGTCGCGGAATCTATCAAGGTATCCATCCCGCGTCCACGCAACCGCACCGACATTATCCACCACCCCGGTTATTACAAGATACGTAACCACCTGGTGGACTTTCTTATCAACCGCTCGAAGGAGCTATCCGGTTCAGCGGTTAACAGTGATGCCGGCACAGCGAAGCCCTGTACTGACCACCCGGTAGTGGTTGACCCGATAACGGCGGGCAGCGAAACACCTGCAGAACCGTCATATAAACAGGCTGCCATGTAGCGGCCACCCCGCAAAAACAAACTACATTACCAGGAGATAGATACGATGAAAAAACTTGAAATGACCGAGGTCATAATGGCCGCCAAAACCTCTTCCGGGCTGGGATGGGAGGCCATCGCCGAACATGCCGGGCTGGCCCCGGTGTTCCTTACCTCCGCCTGCCTGGGCATGAATAGCCTCAAGCCCGAGTTTGCCGACAAGGTCTGTGAAATCCTCAAACTGCCTGATGAGGTTTCTGTCGCCCTGCAACAGTTTCCGCACAAGACCTGGGACAAGGCGGTGCCCACCGATCCTGTCATCTACCGTTGGTATGAAATCGTCGGCGTCTATGGCGAAACTATCAAGGAATTGATTCACGAGAAATTCGGCGACGGCATTATGAGCGCCATTGATTTCTCCATGCACATTGACAAGGAAGAGAATCCTGCCGGTGACCGCGTGGTCGTTACCCTGAATGGAAAGTTCCTGCCCTACAAGAGCTGGTAGGTCTTGCTGTCCCGATAAAAAAGCCCGTCACAGACGGGCTTCTTTATTACTGCCTGCCAGCCCGACGATCTGGCAGGGCCGCTTTCCGGTTTACCCTTTAATCTCGTCCAGCAAGGCGGCGAACTCGTCGAGTTCCGGGTAACATCCTGCCACGTCTTTCACATAGCCCAGAGTGCGAGGGATATCGTTGATATAGCCCCCCTTACCGTCGCGGTGTAACAGGCGGGCGAAGATGCCGATGGCCTTGAGGTGCCGCTGTACACCCATGAGGTCAAAGTGACGCAGAAACTGCATCTCGCTGACATGGTCTTCGTTGACAATGCCGGATTCGACGGCGATTTGATAATAGTTCTGCACCCATTCCTCAACGCGTTCGCGTGGCCAGGCGATGTAGCAATCACGCAGCAGGGAAACCAGGTCATAGGTCACCGGTCCGATCACGGCATCCTGGAAATCAAGCACCCCGGGGTTATATTGTTCCGTGAACATCAGGTTACGTGAATGGTAGTCGCGGTGGACGCAGACCTGCGTTTGCGCCAGTGCGTTGTCGACCAGCAGCTGGTTAGTGGTGGCCAGGGTTGATTCCTGCCCGGCATCGAGCGTCATGCCAAGATGCTTTTGCAGGTACCAGTCTTTGAACAAGGACAGTTCAACGTTTAATAATTCGGCGTCATAGTCCGGCAGGCCGGCCGAGGCCGGATCGATGCAGGCCTGTAACCGGGCCAGGGCACCTGTCGCGTCACCATACAGACGATCGACATTGTCCTCATTCAGGACGTCAAGGTAAGTTGTGTTACCGAGATCGCTCAGGAGCAAAAATCCCTCTTCGAGATCGCTGGCGATCACTTCCGGGGCATGCATGCCGGCGGCATGTAACAGGTTCGCCACGTGTACAAAGGGCCGGCAGTCTTCCTGTGGTGGCGGGGCATCCATGACGATGCGTGTGGTGCCATCGGTCTGGATGCGGAAGTAGCGGCGGAAACTGGCATCATTCGAGGCCGGCACCAGTTCATGGTGTGTGCCGGTCAGGGCATGCAGCCAGGCCAGCAGGTTCTGTTCACGTTCAGTCATTTTCAGCAGGGTGTTCACTCACGAGACAAATTGGGGCGATGTTCTCATCCGGCTCGGGCTGGCCGAGAAGCCGCCGTAAGCCGCGGCAAGTATAGTGGCGCAGATCATCGGCGATGAGATAGAAGCAGGGTAACACAACCAGGATCAGGACCGTGGCAAATAACAGGCCAACACCAAGGCTGACGGCCATCGGCGACAGGAACGCGGTCTGGCCGGTGGCGAAGAAGATGAGTGGCGAGATGCCCAGGAAGGTCGTGATCGTCGTCAACAGGATGGGACGAATACGCACCCGCCCCGCCTCGATCACGGCCTCGATACGGTCCCAGCCCTGGGCACGCAGGCGCTTGATGAAGTCGACCAGAATCAGGGAATCATTCACGACGATCCCGGACAGCGCAAGAAAGCCGACCAGGGACAGGAACTGCAAGTGATAACCGAACACGGCATGACCTATGATCACACCGCTGATGCCAAACGGAATGGCGAACATGACCACCAGCGGGTCCAGCAGGGAACGGAACAGCGCGATGAGAATAAAATAAATGATCGCCAGCGCAACGAAGGTCGCACGGATCATGTCGGCGATGGAATCAGCCGCCTCTTTCTTTTCCCCCAGGAAGACCAGGTCGTAACCCGGGCGGCGCTCCGGCAAATCTGCGAATTGCTGACGGATCTGTTCCGCGGCTTCCAGTGGCGTAATGATCTCGCTATTCACCTCCGCGGTGACCGTGGCCAGACGCTGGCCGCCACGCCGGCTCACCGCGTTGAGGCCTCGGCCGATGTCGATATCAGCCACCTCACCGAGATAAATCGCCTCCCCGCCAGGCAGGGTTATGCGCAGCCTCTTCAACTGTGATGAGGTTTCCCGCCAGTCTTCCGGGTAAATGACGCGTACCGGGATACGCTTGTCTCGCCAGGTCACATACGTCACCTCCAGACCCAGGAAGCCGCTGCGCACGGCATTGGCCAGGTCACGTTGCGTCAGCCCCAACTGCCGGCCACGTTCATTCAGTGTGTATCGGTATTCAAGCTTGCCGCTTTCCATGTCCTGACGCGCATCGTGGACCCCGGACAGGCTGCGCAGGTAGTCGCGGATGGCGATGGCCTCTTCCTGCAACACCGCTATATCGTGGCCGCGCACACCGACCTCAATGTCGGCACCGGCGGGCCCGCCCTGTGGCCGCAGGATGGAAAGTCGCTGCACGCCGTTTATCCGCGCTATTCTTTCCCGAACGGCATCAATGATCTCGTTGGCATCGCGTTGCCGCGTGCCTTCGCGTTCAAACCGCAAGTTCACCACGGGCGTTACCCAACGCTCGATAAAACCCTGCGGCTCCTGCTTCTTCAGGTCGATAACCAGCTGGATATAATGGCTGCCAAAACGGAAGCGGTTGAAGTCAATAATGGTGATACCAACATTCGTCAGCATGGTCTTTAGCTCGTTGTCGGCAACCACTTCCTCGATCGCGCTTTCCGCCTTGGCGGCAAGGCGGCGTGAGTCATCGATACTGAAGGTGCTCGGGGCCTCGATATTGACAAAAAACTGGCCAATGTCGACGTTACCGAACAACTGGAATGGCAGGCGGGTTTGCGCGAACACGACCAGGATCAGCAACACCCCGACTGTGGCCAGGCTGACCAGGTAGCGGCTGTGCACGGCGCGCCGCAAGACCTTCAGGTATCTCTGCAGCCAGGCGGACCAATCGACAAAACGGGAGTGGTTGCTCTTTTCGACGCGCAACACTTCAGCCGCATGGGAAGGCAGGACACCGAACGCCTCGAGCAGGGAACCCAGCAGGGCAAATATGACCACCGCCGGAATAACCGCGATAAAGGTGCCGAGTGTGCCGCCGATCGAGAACATCGGCAGGAAGGCCGCAATCGTGGTAGTGGTCGAGGCAATGACCGGCCAGAACACTTCACTGGCGCCGGTCTGCGCGGCCTTATAGCGCGGCATACCCTCTTCCATGTGCCGGTATACATTCTCGGTCACAATGATCGCATCATCAACGATCATGCCCAGCGCAATCAGGAACGCGAACAGTGAAATCATGTTAATGGTGTAACCAAAGTAATTGATCATGATGATCGCAAACAGGAATGACACCGGGATACCCATCGCGGTGATAAAGGCCACGCGAAAATTCAGGAACAGGTACAGCGACAGCAGTACCAGCACCAGGCCCACCAGCCCCGATGACTTCACCGTGTTCAGGCGGGTTTTGACATAGACCGACAGGTCACTGAACAGGCCGATGTGCAGGCTTCCCGGCAATTCGTCCTCGAGCTGTGCGGCCAGCACCCGCACACGATTGGCCACCTCGATAGTAGAGGCCTCGACCGTCTTGGTGATGGTCAGGTTGACCGACGGCTTGCCATTAAAACGGCCCAGGGTTTGTGCCTCTTCAAGGCGTAACTCGACGCGGGCAACCTCTCCCAGCAGGAGTTGTCCACCACGGTCGTTGGTTCGCAACGGGATCCCGGCCAGCCCCTCGACATCCGGAGTCGTTCCCTTGCCGCGCAGGAGAATGTCGCCCTCCACGGATTTGATCGAACCACCCGGGATATCGTTGAGATTATCACGCAGGGCACTGATCACGCTGCCGAGGGGAACCTTGCGCGCGGCGAGTTGCTCCGGATCGACTATTGCCCAGAGTTCCCATTCCCGGTCGCCGGCCACACCGACGCTGGCAACACCGGGGATCTGTAATAACTTGCGTTTCACCTGCTCGGCCTGGGTATACAGTTCGCCGCGAGCGATCTCACCATAGAGGGCGACGCTGATCACCGGGAAGCGGGTTTCGAGGCGAACCACCTCGGGGTCTTCGATCAGGTCCGGCAAGTCCGTAATACGACTAATGCGATCCCGGGCGTCATTGAGAAATTCATCGATATTCGTGCCCGGCTTTAACTCGATCATAACCGTCGATACGCTTTCCTGGCTCACCGAGGTAATGACGTCGATATCCGCGACACCATCAAACTCCTCCTCGATCGGCAAGGTCACCTGCCGGTCGACCTCTTCCGGGGTCGCGCCCTCGAACACGGTGCTGATGCGTACCTTGTCGAGCTCAACCGCCGGAAACATTTCCTGCGGCATGACCTGCCATGACAGCACCCCCATAATAAGGACGATGACCAGCAGCATGTTGGTCAGCAGGGGGTTATTGATACTGAAGCGAATAAGGAACATCGTATTTACCGGCTGATGTTCACTGTCTGGCCGTGGCTCAAAGTAGCGACGTTATCGGCGACAATGACCTCCTCCTCCCGCAGTCCGTGCGTCACGACCACCTGCTCGGCATGGCGCAGGCCGGTACGCACCTCGCGGCGTTCAAGCTGGTTTTCGTGAATAACAAAGACATAGGCCTGTCCATCCTCATAGAGAACGCTCGCCACCGGCACGGCCAGTACCGAGTCCAACGGGCTCAACGGCAGCCGCGTCCGGGCCAGGCCACCCGGTAACAAACCCTCACCCGGCAGGCGAATCCGCAGGGCATGGGTAAAGGTACTGGGGTCCGGGTCACTGCGCAGGGCAATGATATGCCCTGGTATCTCGCGGCCTTCCGCCCCGATACTGACCTCCTGCTGCAGGTGCAGCGCCGCGGCGGCCGCGCCAGAAACCTCGGCATAAAAGTCCATTTGCGCCAGGTCCACCAACTCCACGGCCGTGCTCGCCGGGGTGACGTAGTCACCGGGCTCAATCTCTACCGTGTTCACCGTGCCGGGGAACGGTGCGCGGAGTATCGTGCGCTGCAGGTTACGCTGTGCCCGGGCCAGTGCCGCCTGGTAGGTATTCAGGCGCGCCGCGGCAGTCTCGACGCTGTATTGCAGCTGTGCCTCGGCGGACTCCAGTTGCAGCAGGCGCTGGCGAGCCTGATCCAGACGCGAGGCCGACACCAGGGATTCTGCCCCGAGCTTCTCCAGGCGAGCCACTTCATTCGCCTGTAGCTCTTTGTCTTTTATGGATATTTTTAGAAGCCAGCGGTCGCGCTTGATAGCTGCCTGTTCCATCTCCAGGCGAGCCTGCGCCTCGGCAAGAGCATCACGGGCATCACCGTCTTCCAGGCTCAGCAACAAGGCCCCCGCGCCGACAACCTCGCCCGGCTCAACATGGCGAGCCGCGAGCTGACCACTGATTTCAAAGCGTAACAGGGCACGATTGGCCGGCTGCAGCCGCCCGGTGACCTCGACCTGCGGACGCAGATCCACGCTCTCGACCACGAAGTCTTGCACGCTTACGGCTGCCAACGGCTCCGGCGTGGCTATTTTGTCTGGCCGACTTAGCAACAGGAGGAGTACAATAAGTATGGTTGCACCAACAATGGCTACTGCACTAACAATTTGCCTGGATAGGCTTTTTTTTGATTCTTTTGTCACAATTTCCGGCTATCCCTGATAAAAAATTTGAAGCAGGTGTCATTCTATGCGATTTTAGGCGGCCCCACGATGGGGGTGGGATAATAAAACAAAATTCAGATATCACGCGTGAAAAATACTCATAAACTTTTTAGTGCCTTGCTTGGTGCCGGGCTGGTCATATTGCATTCACCGGTTGTGCATGCCGCGAGGTCGACAGGCTGGGACTGTCAAAAGACCCCGGCCGGCCTGTGGGAATGCAACCCCGACGAGACGCTGCCCGCAGCCGCGCCGGCGCCGGCGACGACAGCGCCGATTCAGGGACCCGTGACGCCACCCATCACCGCTCTGCCAGTGGCCGATGAGCCAGAACCGGCACAACAAACCGAGGCCGAGGCCGACCAGGCAACCAGCACCGAGCAGACGCCGGCCAGCAGCGAGGCAGAAACGGTAGCGGCACCGACAGCGGAGCCCGAACCACGACCGACCCCACCGGCCGACACCAGCAATGCCGCCGAAACGGCAGCGGAACAGCCCGTGCCTGAACCGGCACCCGAAACAGAACCGCGCCCTGCTGCCCTGGCCAGCAAACCCCAAACTGCGCTGAGTACAACACGGCCTGTCGCTGTTGCCGACAAGCAAGCTACCGACACCCCGGAGCTTTGCCCGGTCCAGCCCCGGCCGCCACGCATCCCTGTGCCCGCCGAAGGTCGTGCCAGTGCCGAATTGCACCTGAGTGCCGACGAGGCCGATGTGGCCAAGGAAGGTGTTTCACACTTCCGGGGCAACGTGGAAATCAGACGTGCTGATCAGCACCTGAATGCCGATAACATCGATTATGATCGCGACAAGGAACTCCTGCTTGCCAGGGGGAATGTCAGCCTCTATGACAATGAGCTGCGCATTGACGGCGAAACCGCCCGTGTCGACCTGAATGCCGACCAGGGCGTGGTAGAAAAGGCCGACTTCCTGCTTTATGAACGCCAGGGCCGGGGCACGGCGGAAAAGATTCGCCGCGACGGTGCCGGCAACAAGACCCAGCTCGACGTTACCACCTACACCACCTGCCCGCCCGGCAATGAGGACTGGCAGCTGAAGGCCGACAAGATCAAGCTCGACCATAATGAAGGTGTCGGTACCGCCCGCGATGTGTCGGTGCGCTTCAAGGGTATTCCATTTTTCTACAGCCCGTGGCTGACCTTCCCGATCGATGACCGTCGCAAGACCGGTTTCCTCACCCCGAGTTTCGGCAGCTCCGATGATGACGGCTTTGAGATCATCGCCCCGTATTACTGGAATATCGCCCCGTACCGTGACGCGACCCTGACGCCACGCTTCATGGGCAAGCGCGGCCTGCAACTGGCGGGGGAATACCGTTTCCTGAACAAGGACAACGAGGGCCAGTTCAACGCTGAACTGTTGCCGAGTGACGACCTCTACAATGATGACCGTTATCTGTTCGCCTACAGGAATCAGGTTCGCTTCACGCCGCGCCTGACCGCCAACGCCGATCTCAATTATGTCTCCGATGACGAATACTTTGAAGACCTGGGTACTGACATCTCCCTGACCAGCCAGACACACCTGAACCGTTATGTGAACGTGAATTACTACGGTGATTTCTGGAATGTCAGCGGTCTGCTGCAGGGCTATGAAACAGTTGGTAATGCAGCGCAGCCCTACGAGCGCCTGCCGCAGGTTCTTTTCAACATGAACCTGCCGGATCAGCATGGGGGTCTCGACTACGGCCTGCGCGCCGAGGCTGTGCAGTTCGAGCATAGCAGCAACGCCACCGGTACCCGCATCGACATCGAACCGAGCGTGAGCCTGCCACTGCAAAACAACTATGGCTTTATCACCCCGAAGTTCGCCTTGCGCCACACCCGCTATAATCTCGACGATGTTGCCACCGCCATCGATGACAACCCGGATCGTACCGTGCCGATCTTCAGCATCGACAGTGGCCTGTTCTTCGAGCGTGACATGAGCTGGGGCGATCGCAACCTGCTGCAGACCCTGGAACCGCGCCTGTACTACCTGAACGTGGCACACCGCAACCAGGATAATCTCATCGTCAACGAAGCCGGCCAGGACGTGGTCTTTGACAGCGGCCTGTTTGATTTCAGTTTCTCGCAGTTATTCCGTGAGAACCGCTTCAGCGGGGCCGACCGTATCGGCGACACCAACCAGCTGACCGCCGCGCTGACGACCCGGATCATCGATCAAAACAGCGGCCTGGAACGCTTGTCAGCGAGTATCGGCCAGATCTATTATTTTGAAGATCGCAAGGTTAACCTGCCGGGGGTAGCCGACCAGACCGAAAACAGCTCTGACGTGGTCGCGGAGGTCAGCGCCCGCCTGACCCGGAACTGGAGCGCCCGTGCCGGTGGCCAATGGGATGTGCATGACAGTGTTACCGAGAAAAGTGTATTCTCCACCCGTTACCAGCCCGATGCGGATCGCGTCTTCAACCTGGCCTACCGCCATCGTCGCGGCCTGCTCGAGCAGGTCGATACATCGGTCAGCTGGCCTGTCAACCGGCAGTGGAACGTGGTCGGACGCTGGAACTATGCGCTGGACCGTTCCCGCACCATTGATGCCTTTGCCGGCTTCGAATATGAAAGCTGTTGCTGGATTGGTCGCGTCGTCGCGCGGCAGTTCATCAATGACCTCGATCAGGAAGACGAAAACTTCGCCATCCTGTTCCAACTTGAGTTAAAAGGCCTCACCAGCTTCGGTGACAAGGTCAACAAACTCATCGGTGAGGGCGTCCTCGGCTATGGCCGCGATACCTTTACCGACGAGTTTTAAGTTTGTAGAGAAAATATCATGCGTAGTTTTATTCTGTTAGCCGGTTTACTGGCCGCCCTGTCTGTGCAAGCCGCCGTCGTGCCGGTCGATCGTATCGTTGCCGTGGTCAATGATGATGTCATCATGAAAAGTGAACTGGAGACACGTTTACGCACCATCAAGGGACAACTCCAGCAACGCAACACGCCGTTGCCGCCGGAAGCGGACCTGCGCAAACAGGTTCTCGAGCGCCTGGTCCTGAATCAGCTGCAGCTACAGGCCGCGACCCGCCTGGGCATCCGTGTCAGTGATCAACGCCTGAATGCCTCCATCGCCCGCATTGCCAGCCAGAACAGGCTGAACATTGCCGATTTCCGCCGCACCCTCGAACGTGACGGCTTTGACTTTGATGTCTTCCGTGAAGATATCCGTCGTGAAATGATCATCAGCCAACTGGTCCAGCGTGCCGTCAAACAGCGCATCAACATCACCGAACAGGAAGTCAGCAACTTTCTCGCCACCAACCAGCAACAATCTTCTGCCGCTGATGAATACCGCCTGTCGCATATTCTCATCTCGCTGCCCGAAGCGGCCAGCGCCGAGCAGGTAGAAGCGGCACAGCGCAAGGCCGATGCCACCGTCGCCAAATTGCGCGCCGGTGCCGACTTCAGCCAGGTTGCAGCAACCAGCTCCGCCGGCCAGCAGGCCTTTGAAGGCGGGGATCTCGGCTGGCGTAAAGTCGCCCAGTTGCCCAGCCTGTTTACCGACATCGTAACCGGCATGGGCAAGGGCGATATCAGTGACCCCATCCGCAGCCCGAGCGGTTTTCATATTGTCCAGGTCGCCGATGTCCGTGGCCAGGAGCAACGCCATGTCACCAGGCAGAGCCTGGCGCGGCATATTCTCATCCGTACCGACGAACTGACCTCGGACGCAGATGCGCGTAACCGCCTCACCCAGTTGCTGATCCGCCTTGAGGGAGGAGAAGACTTCGCGACCCTGGCACGCGCGCATTCCGATGACCCCGGTTCGGCCGCCAACGGCGGCGAGCTGGGCTGGACCAGCCCCGGTGCCCTCGTGCCACAGTTTGAGGACGCCATGAACAAGCTCGAACCGGGACAGATCAGTCAGCCGTTCCAGTCCCCCTTCGGCTGGCATATTGTGCAACTGATGGATCGGCGCGCGCATGATGACACCGACCAGTTCATGAAGAACAAGGCCCGTGAGTTCCTGACGGAGCGCAAGGTCGAGGAAGAGACCGAGACCTGGCTGCGCCGACTGCGTGACGAGGCCTATGTTGAATATCGCCTGGAAGACAATTTTTAATCGCACGCCCAAATAGCCACTGCGCACATCGCCGCCAGGCGATACACTCACGCCATGAATGACATCCCCCCACGCCTTGTTATCACCTCCGGTGAACCCGCCGGTATCGGTCCGGACCTGTGCCTGCAGCTCAAGGCACCGCCCGCCGCCGAACTGGTTGTGCTGGGCGACCGCGAACTCATCGCCCGGCGCGCCCAACTGCTGGACATCGCCTTCGACTGGCCAGAATACGATCCCGACATAGTCAGGCCCGGCCAGATCAGTTTGCAGCATATTCCGCTCGAGGTCCCCTGCGAGCCCGGACAACTCGACGCAGCCAATGCGAATTACGTACTGGCATTAATCCGCCAGGCCACCATGGGTTGCCTGACCGGGGAATTCGCCGCCATGGTCACAGCACCGATTCACAAGGGCATTATCAATGAAGCCGGCGCACGTTTTAGCGGCCATACCGAGTATCTTGCCGAACTCTGCAACATCGACACCCCGCCGGTGATGATGCTGGCCACCGAGGGCCTGCGCGTGGCGCTGGCGACCACCCACCTGCCACTGGCCGAGGTTAGCCGGCATATCAGCCGTGAATCGCTGACCACGATCCTGACTATCCTCAACAATGAATTGCGCTCGCATTTCGGTATCGAGACCCCCTCCATCCTGGTCTGCGGCCTGAACCCGCACGCCGGGGAAAATGGCCATCTGGGCCGTGAAGAGATTGATGTGATAGAACCCGCGCTGGCTGCCTTGCGCGAACAGGGGCTGCGGCTGCAAGGCCCGCTGCCGGCCGATACCCTGTTTACGCCCCCTTACCTGGAGCAGGCCGATGCCGTGCTGGCCATGTATCATGACCAGGGTCTGCCGGTCCTCAAGCATATGGGCTTCGGCCGGGCCGTGAATATTACCCTCGGCCTGCCAATCATCCGTACCTCGGTCGACCACGGCACGGCCCTCGACCTGGCCGGCACAGGCCGGGCCGATGCCGGCAGCATGGCGGTTGCCATCAACACGGCACTCGAGATGGTGCGCGCGGCATGAGTGGTGGGCACCGGGCACGCAAGCGCTTCGGCCAGAACTTCCTCAACGACGCCAATATCATCGCGCATATTGTTGATGTGATTGATCCGCAGGCCGGTGATCACATGGTCGAGATTGGCCCGGGCCAGGCCGCCCTGACCGTGAAATTACTCGAACGGCTCGACAGGCTCGATGTCATCGAGATCGATCGTGACCTGGTCGCCCGGCTCGAAGACCTGCGCGTGCAATTCCCCGGCCTGACCATCCACAGCGCCGATGCACTGCGCTTTGACTACCGCCGGTTACAGACTGATGATGAGCCACTGCGCGTGGTCGGTAACCTGCCGTACAACATCTCCACGCCGTTGCTGTTCCACCTGCTCGAGCAGGCCACGATCATCCGGGACATGCACTTCATGCTGCAAAAGGAAGTCGTGGAACGCATGGCCGCGCAACCCGGTGGCAGTGATTACGGTCGCCTCAGCATCATGGTGCAGTACCGTTGTCAGGTCGATAACCTGTTCCGCGTCCCGCCCACAGCCTTCCGTCCCGCGCCCAAGGTCGATTCGGCCATCGTGCGCCTGGTCCCCCATGCCGAACTGCCGTACCCGGCCCGTGACGAGCAATACTTCGCCCGGCTCGTCAATCACGCCTTTACCCAGCGGCGCAAGACGCTGCGCAAGTCACTAAAATCCTATGTCGCGGCGGCAAAGATGGAGGCCATCGGTATCGACCCGATGCGTCGTCCCGAGACGCTCAGCATTGCCGAATTTGTTGCCCTGGCAAACATCCGGCCCGAAGACGAACACTAGCCGGGGAACCGGATAGAATGCATATACCGAGTTTATCGGGTCTGAACGGCCACTTTTACGCTATAATTGCGGTTTAGCCATTTGCACGGCGGCGAAGTAGCGGCCTCGCATCAACCGGAGAGCAAAACATGCAGCCATTAGTGGGCATCATCATGGGTTCCACCTCTGACTGGGAAACAATGAAATACACCACCGAGGCGCTCGAGGCGCTCGGCATCGCCTACGAGGCAGAGGTCGTTTCGGCCCACCGGACTCCGGACAAGCTGTTTGCCTATGCCGAGGCCGCCGCAGGGCGTGGCATTGAGATCATCATCGCCGGTGCTGGCGGCGCCGCCCACCTGCCGGGTATGGCCGCGGCGAAGACTATCCTGCCCGTACTCGGTGTGCCGATTCAATCCAAAGCCCTCAATGGCATGGATTCATTGCTTTCCATTGCGCAGATGCCGGCCGGGATCCCCGTCGGCACCCTCGCCATCGGCAAGGCCGGCGCCACCAATGCCGCCCTGCTCGCGGCTGCCATGCTTGGCAACAAATACGGCGAGATCCGCGAGGCCCTCGAGGCCTACCGTAGCGCGCAGACAGAACGCGTGCTCAAAAACCCGAACCCCAAGAACGGCAACGGCGAATGAAAATAGGTGTCCTCGGTGGCGGGCAGCTGGCCCGCATGTTGTCACTGGCCGGCACCCCGCTCGGCGTCGACTTCGTGTTTCTCTGCCAGGCCCACGATGCCTGTGCCGCAACCGTGGGTGAACACCTGCATGCCCGCTTTGATGACAAGGCGGCGCTCGAGCAACTCGCCACGCAAGTTGACCTCCTCACTTACGAATTCGAAAGCGTGCCTGCCGAGTCTGTCGAATACCTGGGCAGCCGGCTACCGGTTTACCCGCCGCCCGGGGCGCTGGCCACGGCACGGGACCGTTGGCACGAGAAAACCCTGTTTAATGAACTGGGGATAAAGACGGCCGACTTCATCAACCTGAACAGCTTCGAGGATCTGCAGCAGGCCGTGCCGCGCATCGGCCTGCCGGCGATCATCAAGACCCGCACCGAGGGTTACGATGGCAAAGGCCAGCGCCTTATCCGCGACGAGAGCGAGCTGGCTGCGGCATGGGAGGCCATGCTCGATGTCCCTGCAATCATCGAGGCTTTCGTCCCGTTTGCCCGCGAGGTTTCGATCATTGCCGCGCGCAGCGTCTCTGGCGAACTGGCCTTTTACCCGCTGACCGAAAACGAACATCGCGACGGCATCCTGCGCAAGTCCACTGCGCTGGCCAATGACCCGATGCAGGGACTGGCCGAGTCTTATGCCCGACGCCTGCTCGAACACCTCGACTATGTCGGCGTGCTCGCCATCGAGTTTTTCCAGGTCGGTGATGAATTACTCGTTAACGAGATGGCGCCGCGCGTGCACAACTCCGGGCACTGGACCATCGAGGGTGCCGAGACCAGCCAGTTTGAAAATCACATCCGCGCCATCCTCGACTGGCCACTCGGTTCCACTGCCCTGCGCGGCCATGCCGTGATGCTGAACCTGATCGGCGACCTCCCCGACAGCAAAAAAATCCTCGCCCAGCCACATGCGCACCTGCACCTGTACGGCAAGGACGAGCGCCCCGGCCGCAAGGTAGGGCATATTACAATCTGTGCGGAGAATGAAGCCGAGGTGAACGCCTGCATCGAGGCGATCGGGCCAGTTTGATTTTTAAAAGCCCAACGCAGAGGCGCGGAGACGCAAAGGTCGCAGAGTAACTTCAGAATAACCCGATTTTGTCTATTCAGATATGGCGACTCTTACCGCGAAGGACGCCAGGTATCGCAAAGTAACTGAAAAACCTTGGCGTAACTTCGCGTACTTTGCGGTTGAATATTTTAATCGACAGGATTATAAGAAATTAAAATTACGGCGCTAACAACACTGCGCTAATCCTGTAAATACTGTCCAATATTTTTTAGATTTATCTTTGTGTTCTCTGCGCCTTCGCGTCTCTGCGTTGGGCTTTTAAATATTACCCAAGTGCTTTCAGGATCGTATCGGCCATACGTTCGACGTGTTCCATCTTCATGGCCGGGTAGACCGGCAGGGACAGGGCTTCGGTGCTGGCCTTGTCGCAGACCGGCAGGTCGCCGACTTTGTAACCCAGCGGTTTGTAAATTTCCTGCAAATGCAGGCCCAGCGGGTAACACAGCGAGCTCGGGCAACCATTGTCGTTCATGACCGCGCGCACACGATCGCGCTCCGGCATACGCACCGTGTAGAGATTAAAGGCATGACCGCCGTCAGCCGGCAAGGTCGGGGCCATGACCGCGCTGCCGGCAAATAGCTCGGTATAGCGGGCGGCGATGGCGCGGCGGCTGGCCACATCGTCATCGAGCTTGCGCAGCTTGATGCGCAACAGCGCCGCCTGGATCTCATCGAGGCGACTGTTATAACCGACCGTATCGTGCATAAACGGCGCGCTGGCACCGTGGTTACGCAGCTTCTTGAGTTTTTCAACAACCGCTTCGTCGTCGGTGGTGATCACGCCGCCATCACCGTAACAACCCAGCACCTTGGTCGGGTAGAAACTGAAGCCACCAGCGGTGCCAAGACTGCCGACGCGCTTGCCGCCGACATCGGCACCATAGGCCTGGGCGGCATCTTCGATAACAGCAAGGTTATGTTCTTTGGCGATCGCGTTCAGTTCCAGCATGCGCGCCGGGTGACCAAAGATATGTACCGGCAGAATCGCCCGGGTCTTGTCGGTGATCTTTGCCTTGACACTGGCCGGGTCGAGTGTGAAACAGTCCTCGAGGATATCGGCAAACACAGGCGTGGCGCCGGCGAGGCTGATGACCTCGGCGGTGGCATAAAAAGTATATGGTGTGGTGATGACCTCGTCACCAGGGCCAATGTCGAGCGCCCGCAAGGACAACAACAGTGCATCGGTACCGTTGGCGACGCCGACGGAGAACTTCGTGCCGACATGCGCGGCGAGTTCTTTCTCGAAGGCCTGCTCGTTCGGGCCGAGGATATAGGCCCCGCGCTGGCCGGTCTCGTGAATGGCGGCAAACCATTCCTTTTCGAGCGCGTTATATTCTCCGGAAAGATCCAGAAACGGGATGGGATCGTTTACGCCAGACATGCAGTCATTTTCTCCTTGATGATATGAGCGACACGCACGGCCTCGAGGGCGATGCGCCCGGTAACCAGCGGTGTGCCGTTATTTTGTACGGTGTCGATAAAGGCCTCGAGCTCGGTATTCAGCGGCAGGCGCGGTTCAATATCGAGTTCTTCGGTGACAATCCTCGGCCACTGCTCGCCGTCGGCGGGCGGCCTGGTCGTCGCCATCGTGATTTGTTGATTGGTGTAATCCAGCCCGTAGTAATGCTGCTGCTCAAAGATACGGATGCGGCGTTGCTGCTTGGTTGAGACGCGGCTGGCCGTCACATTCGCCACCGCGCCGCTTTCAAACTCAAGGCGCACATTGGCGATATCGATGTGGTCGGTGATCACGGGTGTACCGTTGGCCGAGATACTCGTGATCGGCGAGTTGACCAGCGACATAACGATATCGATATCGTGGATCATCAGATCGGTGACCACATCGACATCGGTCGCGCGCGCGACGAAGGGACCGATACGGGTCACCTCGAGGAAGCGCGGGTTTTCGATACGCTCGGCCAGGGCCATGACTCCGCCATTGAAACGTTCGAGATGCCCGACCTGAAACACGACACCGGACTTTTCGGCGTGCTCGACCAGCGCCAGGGATTCCTCGTAAGTCGGGGCCAACGGCTTTTCCATGAGCATATGGATGCCGGCATCAAGAAAGGGTCTGGCCATCTCCAGGTGCAGGGAGGTGGGCACGACGATACTGACCGCATCGACCTTGCCAATGAGCTCGGCCGGTTCGGTATAGGCGGCGCAGCCGTGGGCGGCGGCGACCTTCTCGGCCGTGGCCGGGTCGGCATCAACCACGCCGACCAGCTCGACGTTGTCCATGTTCGAATAGATTTTTGCGTGGATATTGCCCAGGTAACCGACGCCCACAACGCCGACTCGGATAGGTGATGGCATGAAAAAATGCTCTAAAAAATCAAGAAACCGTCTGCAGGGCGAGGTCTGAACCGCCCAGCCACCCCCGTTGGGTGACTAAAGGCGGGTATTTTAGCATTGCTTGGAAAATTCTGCCTGTTCTGTGGGAAATAGCCTACCAGCGATTGCTCAGGCCGAAATACAGCAGCGGCTTGTTGGTGAGCGCCTCCGGGTTTCCGGCCTCGATTCCCAGGCTCATGCCGAAATGGCGGTATTGCTGCTTGACGACGACACCGAACTGACGGCGCTCAGGCGCTGTGTCATGCAGGGAGGCTCCGGACAGGCCATAAACCTGATCTGTACCGAGTAAGGCACGGCGCGTGTAGTACCAGACCATGCCGAGGTCCGGGCGCTCTTCACTGGACAGGCGCAAGGCGGTGCGATGAGGGAGGGTCCGCTCGGCGGTGTCGCCCATCCATTGCGAACAGCCCTGCCACTCGCCAATCGCCTCGCCACAACCGTTCTCGGCATTCAAACTGATGCCCCAGTACGCCTTGTCGGCCGCATTCACGGTTGCCGTGAGCAATATGCCCAGGCATACAAAAACCGTGACCGCGAATAATAAATCCGGCTTCGATTTGCGTCTGTACATGCTTGCCTCCTTACCCACACCGGTGGGATGCCTGGCGCATATTCTCCATATCCTGCACTTTTCTTCCGCGATGGTCGTCACAGCAAAAATGGACCTGGCGCACATTCCGGGGACTACATTGCGTGCGCCTCTAATCATCGTATCGGCGCCACGCCAGCCGGCTAAAGAACCCATCTCTGGAACTGTGACCTGGTGCACACTGGAATGATGATTGCGGATTGATGATTGATGATTGATGAATTCACCTGTTTTTTCTGCCAGAACAGGAGATTCCGTGCGCCGCACGTGCTTTCCCGATATTCGGGATCTTCGCCTTGTTTTTCAATCATCATTCATCAATCCGCAATCATCAATCCGTCAGTCCGTCAGTCCGTCCCGACGCTTCATACCTCAAAAAACCTGTCATTTTTTCAGAAAGTTATGCCCCTCCTCCATTGGGCTATTCAATCCGTCGTCCGGGCAGGGTATCCTTCGTCTGACAGAATCTCGCCCACCAGCAGGTAGCAAGCATGACTTTTGAGTCAGATCACAATATTCATATCGACGTTGAGACCGATTATATCCCTGAGCAATCCCTGCCTGAGGCCAATCGCTACGTCTTCACTTACACGGTTACCATCCGCAATGACGGCAAGGTTCCGGCGCGCCTGATCGCCCGCCACTGGGTGATCAACCATGCCAATGGCAAGGTCGAGGAAGTCCGTGGCGAAGGCGTCATCGGCGAGCAGCCCTATATGCGGCCCGGCGAAGGTTTCCGCTATACGAGCGGCACGGTGCTGGAGACCCCTTACGGCGATATGACCGGAAGTTACCAGATGCTCGCCGATGACGGCGCGGAATTCGACGCCGAGATCCCGGCCTTTTCACTGACCACGCCCAATACCCTGCATTAATGGCGAGTTACGCCATTGGCGACATCCAGGGTTGCCTGCACGAACTGCAGCGTCTACTTGAGCACATCCATTTTGACCCGGCGAATGATCGACTCTGGTTTGTGGGCGATCTTGTAAACCGTGGCCCCGACTCGAGTGGCGTGCTGCGTTTTATCAAGGCTCTCGGCGAGCGGGCCAGCATCGTGCTCGGCAACCACGATCTGCACCTGCTGGCCGTCGCCGAGGGCCACATGAAGTATGCAAAACAAGACAACCTGCGGGATGTCCTCGAGGCTGAAGATCGGGATGAACTGCTGCACTGGCTGCGGCATCTGCCTCTGCTGCACCATGATGCACAACTCGGGATAACCATGGTGCATGCCGGCCTGCCGCCACAATGGGATCTGGCCACTGCCCGTGCCTGTGCACAGGAGGTTGAAGGCGCACTGCAGGGTTCGGACTACGTGGACTTTCTTGAGCACATGTACGGTAACCTGCCCGATCGCTGGGATGAACAGCTCGGCGGCATTGAGCGCCTGCGCTTTATCACCAACTGCTTCAGCCGCCTGCGCTACTGCGACGCGCAAGGCCGCCTGGCGCTGGATGAAAAAGGCCCGCCCGGCAGTCAGCCGGCCGGCTACCGACCCTGGTTCGAACTCGAAGACCGTCGTTCACGCAACGACACGATTATCTTCGGTCACTGGTCAAGCCTCGGCTTTGTCGACACTGACAATGTCTATGGTCTCGACACCGGTTGCCTGTGGGGGGATTCCCTTACCGCCCTGCGCCTTGAAGACCGTCAGCCTTTCAGCATCGACTGCCCGGGGGCTCGCAAGCCGGATAAATAAGCCAGCGGTTTCCAGGGATTATTTTTCGAGGATCATAAACGTACAGGCATACGGGTTCTTGTCATCGGCCGCGTGTTCCTCGCGGCTGATCTCCTTCCAGTCATAGCCCTCATAGTCAGGGAACCAGGCATCGCCTGCAAAGCGACCATGCACGCGCGTTAGATAGAAACGATCCGCGCGCGGCAGCATCTGGGCATAAAAAGACGCCCCGCCGATGATCATGACCTCGCCGGCATCGCCGGCCGCGGCCAGCGCCGCATTGATATCATGGACAATGATGGCGTCAGCTTCAGGCTGATAGTCTTTATCCCGGGTAATGACGATATTGGTTCGATCCGGCAAAGTCCGCCCACCGAAAGACTCGAATGTCTTGCGCCCCATGATGACGGGCTTGCCCAGGGTATGTTTACGGAACCACCGCATATCAACCGGCAGCTTCCAGGGCAGGGTATTATCGATGCCGATCACGCGGTCATCGGCCATTGCGGCGATCAGGGATATTTTCATGTCTTGTGTCTTGAATAATTGAATTTGAAACCCGGCGGCTCCTCGCCAGCCGGCCAGACTATGCTAAGATGAATAACCATGAGCAGTGTAGCAATAGAACAATTACAAGTCCTGCTGGTGGAACCCTCTTCGGCCCAACGCCGCATCATCGAGTCCTATCTGCGCCAGTTGCGAGTCGAACACATCCACTTGATGCCGCAGGCACAACAGGCCCTGGAATACATCCGCGAACATCCGCAGCCCGACCTGCTCATCAGCGCCATGCACCTGCCCGATATGACCGGCACCGAACTGTTACAGCAGCTCCGTAACGGCGGGCAGCATGCCGACACACCGTTCATGCTCATCTCCAGTGAAACCCATTACCGCTACCTGGAACCCATCCGCCAGGCTGGCGCCATTGCCATCCTGCCGAAACCCTTCGAACTCGAGCAGTTGCGCACGGCCCTGTATTCAACCCTGGATTATTTTGACCCCGGCGACCTGCAGACACGTTCCATCGCCAATGAGGACCTGAACGTCCTGCTTGTCGATGACAGCAGCCTGTCGCGGCGTCACCTGGTGAACATCCTGCGTTCGATGGGCATCGAGAACATCACCGAGGCCGAGAACGGCCAACAGGCGTTTGAACTGGTGCAGGCCAATTACTATGATCTGATTGTCACTGACCTGTACATGCCGGAGATGGATGGCAAGGAACTGGTCGAACAGGTACGACAGAACAGCCAGCAGGCCAGTGTGCCGATCCTCATGGTCTCCAGTGAACAGGATGAGAGCCGGCTGGCCGTGGTCCAGCAGGCCGGTGTTACCGCCGTCTGTGACAAACCCTTCGAACCGAAAAACATCAAGCAATTGATCGAGAAAATGCTCGACTAGCTGTTCAGAACAACAGCAACGACATCTTCCGCCGGTACTCGACCGTCAACGGGTTCTCCGGCCCCAGCATTTCAAACAAGCGTAACAGCCCCATGCGCCCGGCATCCTCATTATAGGCACGGTCACGCTTCATGATTTCGAGTAACTGCTCAAGGGCCGCGACATAGTTACCCTGGCTGACGTACACGGCACTCAATTGCTCCCGCGCCTCGCAGTCATCAGGGTCGGCCTCGACGCGTGCCAGTAATGTCTCGGCCTGCATACCGTTCCCAAGCCGGGCGAGTATCTCGAGTTGTGCCTTGATCGCCGCGATCTCCGGCAGCGTCCGCATCTCCGCCGGCAGGTTCTGTATAAAGGCCTGCAAGGTGTCAGTTTGTTTGTGCTCAAGCAGGACACGCGCATAGGTCGTCTGCACGCGCGGGTTATCCGGGTCCGACTCCGCGGCCTCGCGCATATGCTCGATGGCCGCCTCGATATTGCCCTGCTCGTACTCGGCGACCGCGGCGGCCAGCATCGCATCCGACTCACGCTGCAGGTAGTTGTCCAGCTTGGCGAGGATTTCGGACTCGGGCAGAGCCCCGGTAAACTCGTCCACAACCTCGCCGTTCACGAACAGCTTCACGGTCGGCAGGCTGCGTACACCGTACTGCTGGACAAGCGCCTGTTGTTCGTCACTGTTGACCTTGGCCAGTACCAGCTGGCCGGCAAAGTCGGCGGCGATCTTGTGCAGAACAGGGATGAGACTCTGGCATGGCTGGCACCACTCGGCCCAGAAATCGACCAGCACCGGCAGCTTGTGCGAATTCTCAACTACAACGCTCTCGAAATTGCTCTCTTCAACATCAAAGATATAAACATCGGACATGGTATATGTCGGGCCTCCGGGGCAGGGTCAGGTTAAAACGTCGTCGCTAGATCGCGACAGGGGCCTTGATGTGCGGATGGGCTTTATAAGCAATCAATTCAAAGTCTTCAAAACGGAAGGCAAAGATATCTTTCACCGCGGGGTTGATCTTCATGGTTGGCAACGCATAAGGGGTGCGACTGAGTTGCTCTTCCACCTGTGCGGCATGGTTGCTGTAAAGATGGGCATCGCCCAGAGTATGGATAAAGTCACCGAGCTGCAGCTCACAGACCTGTGCCAGCATCATGGTCAGCAATGCATAGGAGGCAATATTGAACGGCACGCCGAGGAAGATATCCGCACTGCGCTGATAGAGCTGGCAGGAAAGTTTGCCATCAGCGACATAGAACTGGATAAAGGCATGGCAGGGGGCCAGTGCCATCTTCTGCCGTTTGACGTTTTCCTGCGGGGAGATGCTTTCGTCGGGCAGGTCCGCTACGTTCCAGGCATTAATGATGATGCGGCGCGAGTCCGGATTATGCTTTAACTGTTCAACAACGGTCCGGACCTGATCGATGTGACGCCCATCGGGGGTCGGCCAGTTACGCCACTGGTAACCATACACGGGACCGAGATCCCCGTTCTCATCCGCCCACTCGTCCCAGATCTTCACGCCGTTGTCTTTCAGGTAGCGGGTATTGGTGTCACCCTTCAGGAACCATAACAACTCATGAATAATCGAGGGCAGGTGGCACTTCTTGGTGGTCACCAGCGGGAAACCCTGCTGCAGGTCAAAGCGCATCTGGTAACCAAACACACTTTTTGTGCCGGTGCCGGTGCGGTCGCCCTTTTGCGTGCCGTTATCGCGCACGTGGCGCATGAGTTCGAGATACTGCTGCATGGTGCTGCTGTCTCCTGAAAACGTCTTCTTAATTATTCTTTGCTGACCGGTAGGCCCACCACATGAGTGCGCCGCCGCCGATGATCATCGGCAACGACAGGGCCTGTCCCATGGTGAACCAGTCAAAGGCCAGGTAGCCGAGCTGCCGGTCCGGTTCACGCACAAACTCGACCAGGAAGCGGAAACTGCCATAGCCAAGCAGAAACAGACCCGAGACCGCCATGCGTGGCGGGGCCTTATTGCTAAACCACCAGAGCATGACAAACAGCACCACGCCCTCGAGGAAAAACTCGTACAACATCGACGGGTGACGTGGCAACGGCCCGCCCGTGGGGAAGACCACGGCCCAGGGCAGATCCGACACCTTGCCCCACAACTCGGCATTGATATAGTTACCGATGCGTCCCGCGCCGAGACCGAGCGGCACCAGTGGCGCCACAAAGTCGGCAACCTCGAAAAAGCCTTTCCGGTACCGGCGGCCGAACAGCCACATCGCGATCAGCACGCCGATCAAGCCGCCATGGAAGGACATGCCGCCCTTCCAGACCTCCCAGAACTGCGAGGCCTCGCCCGCCGGCAAAAACGGGTTGTAGAACAGCATATAACCAAGCCGGCCACCGGCGATGACCCCGACCGCGGCATAGAAGATGATGTCGCTGACCTGCTCGGCATTCCAGCCCGAGCCCGGCTGACGGGCACGCACGGTCCCCAGCCACCAGGCCAGCGCGAAACCGGCGAGGTAGGTGATGCCGTACCAATGAACCTTGAAGGAACCGATACTGAAGGCAACCGGGTCGATATCGTGAATAATCATAAGTTAATTATCTTAACACGCCGTCCGCCGTCAGGGGCGGAACACGCGGAGGATGAAGGTCTTAAGGTAACGGGTCTCGGGGATGGCCGGATGCACGGGGTGATCCGGGCCCTGGTAGCGTTGCTCGAGTATCTGGTACTGGCAGCCAGTGTTACTGGCCGCCTGGGCCAGCAGGCGCAGGTACGCATCTTCGTGCAGGTGGTGCGAGCAGGACGAGGTGACCAGAATGCCGTCTTTCCCCAGCAGGCGCATGGCCTGTTCATTGATACGCCGGTAGGCCTGCTGCCCGGCCTTCACATCCTTGCGACGCTTGATAAAGGCCGGCGGGTCCACATTCACGACCTCAAAGTGATCGTCACCATCGCTACGCAGCGACTTCATGACCTCGAAGGCGTCACCCTTCATGACCGTGACCTTATCGCCAAGACCATTCTGTTCGGCATTGGCCGTGATGCCGGCACAGGCCGTGGCCGAGGCATCCACGCAGGTCACGGCGCGGGCACCAGCGGCCGCCGCGCCGATTCCCCAGGCGCCGAGATAGGCGAACACATCCAGTACCCGCGCCTCGCGGACATATTCGCGCAGGCGCAGGCGGTTATCACGCTGGTCAAAGAACCAGCCGGTCTTTTGCCCTTCCAGTACCGGCACTCGGTAACGCAGCCCGCCCTCTTCGACCTCGACCACATCCGGGACGTCTCCAAAGGCCGGCGCGACGTAAGTCTCCAGGCCCTCCTGTTCGCGGGCACTGCTGTCATTACGCCACAACACGGCCTGCGGCTTAACAACCTCGAGCAGGGCCGCAAGCAGGGTCTCGCGCGCCTGCTCCATACCGGCCGTGGTGATCTGTATCACACAGAGTCCGGCATAACGGTCGATCACCACACCGGGCAGGCCATCGGCCTCCGCGAAGACGAGGCGGTAATAGGGTTTCGGGTACAGACGTTCGCGCAATAGCAAGGCCCGCTGTAAATGTTGTACAAAGTACGCATGGTCCAGCGCCTGGCCGGGCCAGGTGCTGATAAGGCGGGCACAGATAAGGGAGTGAGGGTTCACATACGCCGTCCCCAGCGGCTTGCCATTGTGGGCCAGGACAGTCACCAGCTTACCGGCCTCAAGGCCGGGCAACGGCGTCACCTGTGTATCGACCTCGTTACTGTATACCCACAGGTGGCCGGCTCGCAGGCGGCGATCTTCTTTTTTCTTTAGCTGCAAAACATCTATATTTTTATTCATGGCTGGAGATTGTACCGGTTGCGTCAGCCGTGCAGGAATAAAAACAGGCCGTGAATCATGAAAATGCGCTCTTGCCGCTGCTGACCTGCCCCGCTGGAGCCGGTATCAGGAACATGATGTTGAACGGAGCCACAAGGGACAATGCGATGACAGAAAACCCAGCGGGCGCGATGCACCGATCTTCGCCGTGTCGGTAGCACATGTACGGTTTCCCTCTCGGCACGCCTACGCCAGATGCTGGAAAAATGCAGTTTACGCGCCTTAAAAACTATCTCATTGTTTTACAAGGTAATTTTATATTCAGAAGCCCCTTCACAGAATAGTTATATTCTCATATAATGCTGGCTTACTACATTTTGCATTATTTCAAGTTGTATTATATATACAACATTGTTTCATAAAAACAACTAAGCGCTGTTTTATGCAATGAAGAATAATAATGAGCATGGTGAAAGAATCCTTGCCCGCAGGAGATAAGCTCTAATGAATATCGACGTTTTCACCTTTATTACCGCATGCGCCATCCTGATCATGTTCTATTGCCTGTGGCTGACCCTGAAGCTGAAAAGCAGCATCCCCGGTGGTCTGGTAGGTAAGAAATGGGGGATGCTCACCGCGCTGGTCAGCCTGTTTACCCTCGGTTACCTGGCCACCCCGTTCTTCAACCAGCTCCCTGAAGACATGCTGCGCCTGATCGTGGCACTCATCTTCCTGTTCGGGGCTATTTATGTGGTCATCACGGTCAAGCTCATTCATACCGTCATTACAGAATTAATGGAGTAATCGCCTGTTTCAGGGGGATACACACATGAATATCGACATCCTGTATAGCCGCACCGATAAGGGCCACAGCGCCCTTACCGACAAGTATATGAATCTGCCGCATTCCCTTAAGCGGGCACTGATCATTGTCGATGGTTCCCGGGATGTCGGTGAACTCCATACCATGGCGCCCTTGTACGATGACCTGGATGAAGCCCTGCAGACACTCGAGTCGGAAGGCTTTATTGAGCCGTCTGCGAGAAAAAGCCGGCATCAGCCGAAATCGGCGACGACAAACAAACCCGGGGCGGTAGGGAAAACAGGCTCTGAAGCAAGCCATACTGATCGCAACAAGAGCATCAAGTGGCGGCTGATCAGCCTTATCCAGGTTGAGTTAGGCTCGAAACTGGATCCGAAAATCAAGGCGACGGCAGAGAAAATGATCCGTGATATTTCCGCCCTCGCGGAAGACTATGATGCCCTCAGTGTCGCGTGGAAAAAGTGTGTAAAGGTGACCAAGATCACCATTGACGAGGAGCTGGCCGAGACGATCCGCCGTCGCGGCGAAGAGCTACTTGTGCAATTAAAAAATTAAATCGACAACCTTCTCCGTTCCACATTTGCCGTGCCTAGCGCACGGCTTTTTTTTGCCCTGACCCATCGGAGATGGGTAGGGTACTCATAATGAACCTCGTAGATGGCTCATAGAAGCTTTCCAAGCTTCATCATGAGTACCCTACTCCATTTCCAATGTCGTCAGGGTATCTATGAGTGGTGAAATTATCAGCCACAGAAGCAACATAGACCGCACAAAACAGGAAGGTTACACGGATGAACCCTTCAGGGTTCTTTGCGCATCGAGGCCTTGTAACTTAGGTGAATGATTAGTAGTTCTATCAGAAGGCCAGGATGAAGGAGTAAATAAAACAATGTGTTATCGAATCTAAATCCCCTCACCCTACCCCTCTCCCGGAGGGAGAGGGAATTAACGGGACAGCACTGAAATGAAGCCCCGAACGTGCCTCATAGAAAATAAGACCCGGTCAACTCAGAGCCTGCGCAGCTCAAGCATCTTATTGTTTTCATCGGTCAAGAGTACAAACTGCCCTCTTATACCGTCCTTGGCTACATAGGGGCGAAGGGCCGCGGCCGGGAATTTAACCTTCAGCCCCTGGCGCGTGTTTACCAGCACGCTTTGCGCGCTACCCTGATAATAACGCAGGTAATCGGTCGCGCTTATCCGCAGACTAAAGTAATACTGCTTCTCTGCCATGGCTCGTCTGAAAGCTGGTTAAAGGTAGCGCGAGTATATCAGTCTATGTCATGGATAATGTCAAAAACCACGCGGGTATCGCGGTTCATAAGTACGATATCGGTACCCACCTTTAGTCGCACGTAACCATTCGGTAGCGATGAAAGCCTTGCTTCGAGCGCGCCCGGCAGGCCACGCCCTTGCAGGCCTGGCGGCAGGCGCTCACGTTTCGCCAGCCCCGGAGGCAGGTTACCGCCGCGCTTGGCCAGACCCGGCGGAACGCGTTTGCTCTTGTTGTTTTTGCCGTGCTTGCGGTAGTAATCATGAATCAGGTCACGATCCCGATCATTGAAACGGATATCAACATGGGCATTTCTATCGTGCATGACCACGCGACCCGATGTATTCGAGGGGGCCGTCACACAACCGACCAGGCCTGTGATGAATAACAAAAGAACTGCGAGATGTTTCATTTTTTTTGCTCCGTTATCGTTGCCTTTAACTATAGCAGTCTTCCGCCTCCCAGCCAGTGAATATGTCACGAAAACACTTATTTCACCGCGACACCACGGTACATATAACCGATCAGCCGCGGGGTCCTCGGCATACAGAAGTTTTCCACGTCGAGTGAGGCAAAGCCGATCTTCTCGACCAGGGCACGAATATCCCGGTTCAGATGACAGCCATCGCCGATAACCTGCTGTAGCGGGTCGAGTCGATGTTGCCAATGCTGGACTGCCGGGTCATCACAGAGGCCGTGTTCGAGGAAGATAAAGCGTCCACCCGGTTTCAATACCCGGTGCACTTCCTGTAAGGCCTGGTCAACGCCCTCGATACTGCACAGGGTCCAGGTGCTGACCACGGTATCAAAGCTGTTATCCGCCATCGGCAGGGATTCACCGCTCAGTTCACAGCGCTCTACTGTAATCGGACTTTGTGCAATGCGCGCATCTGCGTAACGACGCATACCGGGATTCGGATCAATGGCGGTGAGTTCAGAGACGCTCTCGGGGTAATGCGGCAGATTCAGGCCGCTGCCAAAACCGATCTCCAGCGCCCTGCCGGATACCCCGGCAAGCAACTGTTCGCGTTCACTGGCAAACGGCTCTCCGGACATCAGCCAGTTCATGCCCCAGGGAAACAGTACATTGGAATAGAAGCCCATATTGACCTCGGAACATCATTATTAGCGGCTGCAAATATTGCCAGAAATCCATGATGCGTTACACAGGACTAACAACGAGAACTGATGAAATCACTTACCCGCCATGGACAGGAAGGCCTTGCGATTCTCGGCAACATCGATCTCTTCGGCCAGTAACAGGTAAAGTTCGTTAACCGAGCTGGCCTGTTTGGCGGCACGTTCGACCAGTAATTTTGCCATCGGGCCGATGTAGGCAGCCAGGTGCGTTTGCGCACTTTCAAGGTGCTCCTGGTTAAGATCAACCACTGGCGCGGTGGTTTCAATAATGTGCCTTGGCCCGGCCTCTATCAATTTCAGGGCATTGGCATCATTTAATACTTCGTAAACGGCATGCTTGCGCACATGTTTATCTTCATGCATTCCGATGTAATTGAACATGTCCTCATAGTTTTCAGAGATAGCATTAACCACATCGAAATAGGAACGTGAGACGAGTAACTGGTCAGGTTGGGCGAAGGCCATAATGCGTTGGGCCACGTTAATAGCATCACCGATCATGTTGCGCTGACCATTGATATCTTCAACAATCTTCACCGGACCAAGATTGATACCAGAACGTACACTATAGGCCATTTCACAATTTTCCGCCGATCGCATGAAGGCATTGCGCAGGCCGATAGCCAGATACAGGATGTCTTCCGGGTCACCTAGATAACAAATCGCGATGCCATCACCTGTATCAAGCTTGACACTATCCTCGTCTGACAGGCAATCGATTGAATTGGTAATAACCGAGTTGAAATGGTCTTTTACCCGTATTTGATTTTCAATGGAGTGTCGCGAATAGCCGACAATGTCCAGAAATAAAACACTACTTAACCATGTTCGGTTACTGCTCATATTTATCCCCCGTCTAGGAAAGCATCTTCATTGCCTTTTCAAGGCTGATACGCATACGTTCAAAGGACGTGGCCAGTTGCGTAATTTCGTCATTACCACGAGCGATGAAGGCTGGCGCGTCCATATTGCCATTGCTAACCTCATCAGCAATATGGGACATTTTCACCACTGGCCGAATAATGAATTTTCTCAACATGAGGTTAAGCAGAACGAAGATGCACAGGAAGATTATCAGCATAGAGGCCATGAAAATACGGAATGTTTCATCAGCTTTCTTCACCGGCAAAGACAACGGTACACTGACGATCTGACTGCCAACTACTTCATTGTGCTGCCAGCCAAAACCATTGGCCTCCCCGTAAAGCTTGCGCATGCTCATGGGTGCACTGTCGACCGTGCTATGGCAGGCCAGACACGCCTCGTCGGTAATACGAATCGGGCGCGCCAGATACAGTGAGGTACCACCAGGGGTTTCACGTTCACCGATAACTTCTTTTATCTGATTATCATTGCTAAACTGCTGGATAATATCCGTTTCCCAGTCCGTGGCGCGATCCCGCGGATTGGTCGGATTAAGTGTGGCTTCTTTGTAAGAGTACTCCGGATTCTTTTCCCGCAAGGCATTGAAGTTCTGGGTAGCAGCATAGGACGGCACGGTCTGCGGCAGGAACTTCTTTTCCAACTGTTTGCTCAGCAACGGCTTGACTTCCTTGATGGTGTAAGAGCGTATAGCCAGTGCCGCCTCCATCATCATGTCGGCATGCCGGATCACTTCCTCGCGGGCATTTTCCTGCAAAACGTAATTTGAAACATAGCCAACCACGCTCAGGCCAATCGCGAAGACGAACGCCAGAACCAGGTTAAATTTGGTGGAAATTGTCATACTAAACCCCCGCTGCTCAGACACTTTTTTAGATTTTTACAGCCCCGCCATCATCCGGCACTGTGTCTTCAATGTCCATACCCTGAAAGATTCACCGCATCGATCCGAGGCCATGCGCAAGGAAAAACGACCATAAAGGCTGCTGTTCAGGGCAGCTGGCAAGGCTATCAGGCCTTGGATGGGCCGGGGGCGGCCATCCAGGGCATTGGCCTCTACAACCGCATGCCTCTGGGCGGCGAGGAGATGTGCAGGCCGTGATGGCCGAAGCATTGTTGCCCGCCGCTGGATTTATAGCCGGGGTTTTGTTGTCCCCTTAATAAAACTTACAGGCAATAACCAAAGGCTTCCTTGAAGCGGGCATCAAACTCATCACGGCTGAAGCTGTGATTCTGTGTGCCATGCTGTTCTATCTTGATTGCCCCCATGAGTGACGCTATCCGGCCGGTATTTTCCCAGTCCATATCCTTCATCATGCCGTACAGCAGGCCGCTACGGAAGGCATCGCCACAACCGGTCGGGTCATTCAGTTCTTTTGCCGTCGCCGCCGGGATATCGATCCGCTTGCTGGCCGTGTAAATGTGCGAGCCCTCGCCACCAAGGGTCACAATGAGCGCGTCGACACGCTCGGCGACTTCGTGTGGCGACAGGCCGGTACGATCCTGCAGCAACTGCATCTCGTAATCATTCACGGTGACATAACTGGCCTGCTCGATGAAGGTCTTCAGGTCATCACCGTCAAACATCGGCATCCCCTGGCCCGGATCGAAGATGAACGGGATCCCGGCTTCGGCGAACTGGCGAGCATGCTCGATCATGCCATCACGTCCATCCGGGGAGACGATCCCCACGCTTACGCCACTGGCTTCCTCGACCCTGTTCTCATGCGAGAAACCCATGGCCCCCGGGTGGAAGGCCGTGATCTGGTTATCGCTCTTGTCAGTGGTGATAAAGGCCTGACCGGTATAGGTGTGCGCAAGCTCCTTGATGTGGCGGCGCGAGATACCGCACTTGTCCATCCAGGCCGCGTACGGCGCGAAGTCATTGCCGACCGTTGCCATCGGCAGGGCATCGCCCCCCAGCAGGTTCAGGTTGTAGGCAATATTGCCGGCGCAACCGCCGAACTCGCGGCGCATGTCCGGCACGAGGAAGGACACATTCAGGATATGCACCTTGTCCGGCAGGATATGGTTGGCGAACTTGTCATGGAACAGCATGATGGTGTCATAGGCATAAGAGCCACAGATCAGTGCCGACATTGTTTTTCCCCTATTCTTTTGGTTTTTGATAAATAGCCTTATGGCTTCCAGACCAGGTCCAGCTCACGTGCCGCCTTGACGTCATCAAGACGCCGTACCGGCAAGGTATGCGGTGCGGTCTTGAGCATGTCTGGCGCGGTCTTCGCCTCGTCGGCGATCGCGACCATGGCCTCGATAAAACCATCCAGCTCTTCCCTGGCCTCGGTCTCGGTCGGCTCGATCAGCAGGCACTCCGGCACCAGCAACGGGAAATAGGTGGTCGGGGCATGGTAACCATGATCCAGCAGGCGCTTGGCAAAGTCCATGGCATTGGTGCCCTGCTCTTTGGCCTCGCGGCGCAGGGTTACGATGAACTCGTGCGTGGCCCGCCGGTTCGGGTAGGCCAGTTCAAAACCGGCGTCGCGCATCTTCGCCAGCATGTAGTTCGCGTTCAGGGTCGCAAACTCGGCAACCCGGTGCATGCCCTCACGGCCGAGCAGGCGCGCATAGATATAGGCGCGCATGAGCACGCCGGCATTGCCCATGAAGGTCGACAGGCGGCCGATGCTTTGCGGTACATCCTTTTCGGTCAGCCAGCGATAGCTATCGCCCTCTTTCGCCACCATGGGCACGGGCAGGAACGGCTTGAGGCGCTCGTTGACACCCACCGGACCGGCCCCCGGGCCACCGCCGCCATGCGGGGTGGAAAAGGTCTTGTGCAGGTTCATGTGGATGACGTCAAAGCCCATGTCACCCGGGCGTACCTTGCCGAGAATGGCATTCAGGTTGGCGCCGTCATAATAGAGCAGGCCGCCGGCCTCGTGAACGATGCCGGCAATCTCCTTGATCTTGCGTTCGAAGACCCCCAGCGTCGAGGGGTTGGTCAGCATCAGGCCGGCCGTTTGTGGACCAACAGCGGCCTGCAGGGCCTCGATATCGACATCGCCATCCTTGTCAGTCGGGATCTCACGCACCTTGTAGCCGCACATCACGGCAGTGGCCGGGTTGGTGCCGTGGGCCGCATCCGGAACCAGTATCTCGTTACGCGCAGTATCGTTACTGGCGTCATGGTAGGCACGGATCATGGCCACGCCGGCAAACTCACCCTGCGCTCCGGCGGCCGGGGTCAGCGAGACCTCGGTCATGCCGGTCACATCCTTGAGCATTTCCTGCAGCTCGTACATGCAGGCCATAAAACCCTGGGCATGCGTTTCAGGACCCAGCGGATGACGGCCCAGGAAGCCCGGCAGCATCGCCAGCGAGTTGCAGGCGCGCGGGTTGTACTTCATGGTGCAGGAACCCAGCGGATAGAACTGCGTGTCGATAGAAAAATTTTTCTGCGACAGCCGCGTGTAGTGACGCACGGCCTGCATCTCGGAGACCTCCGGCAGGGTTGGCACGTCTGCACGCAGGAAACTGGCCGGGATAGTCGAAACATCCGCAAGCTGTTGCGGGGCCTGCGCCGGGTCACGACGACCGGGTCGGGATTGTTCAAAAATCAACATGTGTTTTTCCTACAGTAAAAATATTGATGAAAGCGGAATGATGATTGCTGATTGGTTTTCAGTTCATCGATCATCATTCATAAATCATCAATCTAATGCTGCGATAGCAGCATCGTAATCTGGTTCCTGCGCGATCTCCGGCACCATCTCTGTGTAAACCACCTTGTCGTTTTCATCCAGCACGACCACGGCACGGGCGGTGATGCCGGCCAGCGGGCCATCGGTGATCAGCACGCCGTAGTCCTTGGCAAAGGACCTGGAACGCATCAGCGATAACGGGATCACCTTGTCGGTACCCTCGGCACCACAAAAACGGCCCATCGCAAACGGCAGGTCGGCGGCAATAACCAGCATCACGGCATCAGCGTGGTCCTTGGCAAAATCGTTAAACTTTTTGGTCGAGGTCGCACAAACCGGCGTGTCCAGGCTTGGCACGATATTCAGCAGTTTTTTCTTGCCGGCATAATCCGCCAGGCTGCGGTCATTGAGTTCGGCATCAACCAGTTTGAAGTCCGGGGCCTGACTACCGATGGCCGGTAAGTCACCATTCGTGTTGATCTCGTTGCCTTTCAGGGTAATCGTTGTCATGTTTTCTTCCTCTTAATGGCCTTGATTGCGCGCCGGACTGCAGGCATCAGCGCATTTTGGGTTGTATGGGCTAGCTTGCCTGATTTTGCATGACGAAAACACGCTCGAGTTTCGTGGCATAGGCCTCGATATCTGCTGCCGTGCGGGTTTCGGTCGCGCACACCAGCAGGGCCTCGCCAAGCTCCGGATAGTCTTCGGTCAGGGCATAGCCGCCAAGGATGTTGCTCGAGGCCAGCTCGCGCAGTACGTCGACAACCGGTAACTCGAGTTGCAGGACAAACTCGTGAAAGCCCGGGCCGCGGAAGCATTGTTGCACGCCTTCAATCTGGCTGAGACGCTGCTTCAGTGCCTCGCTATTGGCATGTGACAGGGCGGCGGCACGCTTCAGGCCTTCGGCACCGAGCAGGCTCATGTGAATCGTCGAGGCCGTCACCATCAGGCCCTGGTTGGTACAGATGTTCGAAGTCGCCTTCGAACGGCGGATATGTTGTTCGCGGGCCTGCAGGGTCAGGGTATAGCCGGGCTTGCCATCGAGGTCCACCGTGCGGCCGATGATACGCCCCGGCATCTGGCGCACATAGGCCTGCTTGCAACACATGATGCCATAGTAAGGGCCGCCCGAGGCGAGCGGTATGCCCAGCGGCTGACCTTCACCACAGACGATGTCAGCACCGGTCTCGCCCCACTGTCCCGGCGCCTTCAACAGACCGAGGGAAAACGGGTTAACCACGGCGATGACCAGCGCGCCGTGCTCGTGCGCCCAGTTGGTGAGGCGGTCGACCTCTTCGAGGCCACCGAAGAAATTCGGATACGGGATCACAACCGCCGTGATGTCACCCGGCTCGGCCGGTAACGACGCCGGGTCGATGACGCCACTGTCGCGGTCATAGTCGAGTTCCTCGAGAACGAGTCCCTGGTTTTTGACAATCGTATGTGCGGTTTGGCGGTAATGCGGGTGCACGGTACGCGGCACCAGGATGCGCTTTGACTTCGACTTGCGGTTGGCGCGCACGGCCATGAGCACCGCCTCGGCCAGGCCGGAGGCGCCGTCGTAGAGGGAGGCGTTCGAGACCTCCATGCCGGTCAGGGAGGCCATCATAGTCTGGAATTCATAGAGCAACTGCAGCGTGCCCTGGCTGGCCTCGGCCTGGTAAGGCGTGTAGGCGCTATAGAACTCGCCGCGCGTAGTCAGTTCCCAGACAGCTGCCGGGATATGGTGCTCATAGGCACCGGCACCGATGAAACACAGTGCCCCGGCATCCTGGGCGGCGCGCGCGTGCATCAGGCGCGCGACATCCATCTCGCTGGCCATCTCGGGCACGGTCTCGAGCTTGCCGCTGCGCAAGCCGGCCGGGATCTCATCAAACAGGTCATCAATGCTGTCAGCGCCTATCGCCTCGAGCATGCTGCGAATATCTTCTTCAGTATGTGGTATGAACGGCATGTGCCAAAATCCTGGAGAGGCGCGCCGTCAGGCCAACGCGCCGTCAATATAAATAAAATGGATCAGTGAGCGTCTTCTTCCGCGACACCGTTATAGGCAGCGGCATCAAGCAGGCCATCGACCTGCGCAACGTCACTCATCCTGACCTTGAACAACCAGCCCGCGCCATAGGGGTCGGTGTTGACGGTTTCAGGGCTGTCGGCGAGCGCCTCGTTGACTTCGACAACTTCACCGGACAGCGGACTGTAAACATCCGAGGCAGCCTTGACCGACTCGACCACGGCGCACTCGTTACCGGCCTCGAGACTGTCGCCAACCTCCGGCAACTCGATAAAGACCATATCACCGAGCAGGTCCTGGGCATGGTCTGTGATGCCGACGGTGGCGGTATCGCCATCAACGGCGACCCATTCGTGTGACTTGGTGTATTTCAGTTCTGCAGGTACGTTACTCATTTTAATTCTCCCGAATACTACAGTACGGCTTTACCGTTACGAACGAACGGCAGTTTGACAATCTGTGCTGTTACCTGCTTGTTGCGAATCTCAACCTTACAGGTGCCGGCGGCATCTTTGGGGACACGCGCGAAGGCAATGGACTTGCCCAGGGTCGGTGAAAAACCGCCACTGGTGATCTCGCCACCGGCATGCCCGTTGACGATCACCTTCTGGTGACTGCGCAGCACACCCTTGTCTTCAAGGATGAGTCCCACAAACTTCTGTGTAACGCCTTCGCTGCGCATCTTCTCCAGCGCCTCACGACCAATGAAGTCGCGGCTATCCGGTTCCCAGGCGACCGTCCAGCCGAGACCGGCGACCAGCGGTGACGTTTCTTCATCCATATCCAGACCATACAGGTTCATGCCGGCCTCGAGTCGCAGGGTATCGCGTGCCGCAAGGCCGATGGGTTGTACGCCCTCGCCATACAGCGAGCGCCACAGGTCACCGGCCTGGCTGCCGGGCAGGATAATCTCGAAGCCATCCTCACCGGTATAGCCGGTGCGCGAGACAAACCACTCGCCGACCTGGGCGGCGGTAAACGGCGCCAGCGCGGTAACAACAGAACGTTCCGGGGCATCAAACACGGCACAGACCTTTTCCCGCGCACTCGGGCCCTGCACCGCGATCATCGCCAGCCCGGCAGGCTCGGTAATCTCGACGGCAAACGGCTGGGCCTGTTCCTGTGCCCAGGCAAGATCCTTGTCATGGGTGGCGGCATTAAAGACGACCCGGAACCAGCTATCGTCCATGTAATAGACGATCAGGTCATCGATCACCCCGCCCTGCTCGTTGAGCATGCAGGTATACAGGGCCTTGCCCTGCGTTGTCAGGCGATCAACATTGTTGGCGAACAGCCTGCGCAGAAACTCGCGCACATGCGGGCCGGTAAAATCCACCACGCTCATGTGCGAGACATCAAACATGCCGGCATCGTTTCTGACCTGGTGGTGCTCGTCAATTTGCGAGCCATAACGTAGCGGCATATCCCAGCCGCCAAAATCCACCATCTTCGCACCCATAACGACATGCTTGTCGTACAGCGGCGTTTGTTTACCCATGCATTCGTACCTGTGTCAAAACCATTTCAGAAAAAAAACCAAAAAAAAGGGTGGCGAATAACCTCGCCTGCGAGGTTATTCGCCACCCCTCTGTCCTGAACCTGAGAGCTTGAGCCCCTTCGGTGGATCGTCATAGCGATCGCTCTCCAGAGACAACGTCTCTCCTGCGGTCCTTTTGCCTGAGCGTTTCCGGGTGGATGTTGCGCCTTCGGCGTTTCCTGCCCCGCATTTCTGCACAGACACGAAACCTCTCCCACGGGAGCATTAGTTGCAGGCGGACTATACCCCAGAACAGGTGCGACGGTCGAGAGACTTGAGCCGTTACCTGGACCGTCCCTTGTTTTTATCACCTCGCATCATCAACCACAGCGCGGGCAGGGTACCGAGGACGAGCATAAGTGCCGCCGGCGCGGCCAGTTCCAGCATCTCTTCGCTGGCCTCGATCCAGATACGTACCGGCAAGGTATCAAAACCGGTCGGCCGCAGGATCAAAGTGGCCGGCAATTCTTTCAGGGCATCAATAAACACCAGCACCCAGGCGCCGGCCATGCCGCTGCTGATCATGGGCAACACCACGCGCCGCAGGTTCTCGAGCGGCGCGGCGCCGAGGCTGCGCCCGGCCTGTTCGATCGAGGGGGTCAGTTGCTGCAGGGAGGCTTCCTGCGACTGTACGGCCAGTGGCAGGAAGCGGATAACCAGCGCCATAAACAGCGCCGCCAGCCCGCCGTAAAGCGGTGCCACGACGGCGAGGATGAAACTCAACACCCCGAGGGCGATAACCGGCCCCGGCAGGACAAAGCCGATACTGGAGAGCTGCAGGTAACTGGTACTCAGGAGCGAACGCTTGCGCGTGTGGAAAAAGGCTACCGGGAAGGCCGCCACAATCGCCAGGCTGGCCGCTACGGCCGCAACGATCAGCGAGTTCGAGACATAACCCCAGAAGGTCGTATCAATGAGGTCGTTGCGCCAGGCAACCCAGCTCCAGTCCAGCATCCACGCCATCGGCAAGGCAAAGGCGAATACGGTAATCAGCCCCAGCCAGGCCCAGATCATGACCTGTTCGAAGGCCGTCGCCGGGCGCAGGGCCGCCTGCCGCTGTTGCGCACTGGCATAGTAACGTTGCTTGCGGCGTGAAAAACGTTCCAGCACGAGGAACATCATGCTCAGCATCACCAGGACCATACTCAGGCCTGCCGCCCCCTGGTAATCAAAACGGCTGTTCATCTGCAGGTAGATGCTCAGGGTAAAGGTCTGGTAGCGCAGCATGCTCACCGCGCCGAAGTCCGAGAGCACGTGCAACACCACCAGCGACAGGCCCGCGGCAATGGCCGGGCGCAACAGGGGCAGATTCACATGCCAGAACACCTCGCGTGGGCTGGCGCCCTGGATACGCGCCGCCTCCTCAAGGCTGGGGTTACTCTGTGCCAGTGCCGTACGCACCAGCAGGAACACATAAGAAAACCCGGCCAGGGAAAGAACAAAGGTGGCACCGCCAACATTATAAAGGTCCGGGATCCCGACACTGTCACCAAACACCGCCAGCCAGGCCCGGCCCAGCCAGCCATCCGACTCGAACAGGGTGGTGTAGATGTGGGCAAAAACATAGGTTGGAATCGTTAGCGGCAAGACCATCAGCCAGGTCGCCAGGCCACGGCCGACAAAACGTCGCCGCGCCACCAGCCAGGCCGAGGAGACCCCGAGCACAAAACAGCCAATGGCGACCAGTAAGGCCAGTGACAGGGTATTCCAGAGCAGGCCCGGCAGACGCTGACTCCACAGTGACCGCCAGTCTTCAAGGGGCAGCTGGCTACTACTGAAGATCACAAAAATCAGTGGTATCGCCGCCACCAGCACAACCAGACCGGCCAGCAACCCCGGCCAGCCAACCTGACGCGACCATGCCCGCTTTACCCTCACGGGTATGGCAGGCGTGGTCTGTATGGCGGTATTGACGACGGTCATATGAACTATGGCATGCCCACGCTATCCAGCAGGTCGAGCGTCTCGATGCGATGTTCACCGAGGGCAGCCATCGGCACATTGGTAATATGGTAGCTGCCGGCAGCCGGCACTTCCGGGGCAGCCGACACGCCTTCACGCGTCGGGTATTCCGAATTGGCACCGGCAAACTCGGCCTGGCCCTGGGGAGAGACCAGGAAGCGGATCAGTTTTTCCGCCGCGGCCCGATCCGGTGTGTGCCGGGTCATGGCGATGCCCGCCACGTTCCAGGCCACGCCCATGCCCGTCTCACCCTGATCCGGCATGATGATACGCAGCGGTGCATCCGGGTGCTTGGCAAGATGGCGATAGATATAGTAGTGATTCACCAGGCCGACATCCTTCCTGCCCTCAGCGACCGCCTTGACGATCTTGCTGTGCTTGGCAAACACGGTATTGTCGGCATTGGTCTTCATTCCCTGCAGCCACTGCCGGGTTTTCTCCCGTCCTTCACTGAGCATGTAGACTGTGACGCCGGCGATAAAGCTTTCATTACTGCTGTTCGTGATCGCCAGCCGGTCTTTCAGGCGTGGATCGGCAAGGTCAAACACGGACTCAACAAAATCAATGTCGCTGGCATTCTCGTTCACGACCAGTACGCGGGCACGGGCAGACAGGCCCAGCCAGGTATTATCTTTGGCGCGCAGATTGGCCGGGATAACAGCCGCTATCTCGGCACTGACCGGCTGGAACAGCCCGAGCTTGCTGCCGGTTTGCAGGTTACCGGCGTCGTTACTGATAAACAGGTCGGCGTCGGTGCGTTCACCTTCGATACGCAGTTTATTCAGCAGGGCGGTGGAGGATGCTGAGTGCAGCACCACCTTGATCCCGGTCTTGGCGGTAAACTGCTCAATGACAGGCTTGATAAACTGGTCCTTGCGACCGGAATAAACCACCAACTCCTCCTCGGCAGCCATTGCCCCTGTACCTCCAAGGGCAGTCAGTAATACACCAAGCAGCAGACGTTGCAGAATCATTTTCATATCTCACCTCATTCAGGCGTTATTTCACTACGTTGACACGACTGTGCTTAATCAAACCCGCGCCAGCATGTCTGGAAACGCTAATGATAATGATTATCATTTATAAATCAAGTCCTGTTTTGCAATAGAAGAGCGCTGGCACAGGACAAACCGGATATCGAAAGTAAGCACCCACTATCGGCAAAATATTCTACAGACAACAGCACCACCCGGCCCGATGCTCTTTTTATTAACCCTGGATTCCGGCCAGGACAATGTTTCCCTGGTTTTGTAGGTCGGGTTAGATATGCCGTGCATATCGTAAGCCGACGTGCCCATGTTCAATCCCGCGTCGGATTACACCCGCATTCCATGCGCGCTAATCCGTATATGGTCTCCTCCCGTTTTGCAAGTCTTTGTGTTATCGGTGACAGGGACAGGATTGCTTCCGTATAT